>NZ_PSTO01000001.1:0-229200 GCF_002930975.1 Rathayibacter sp. AY1A3
CTCCCGCTCGCCCCCGCACCGACCGCCCCCGCCGGTCCCTCCTCCGCACCGCCCTGATCTGGACGACGACCGCTCTGCTGGCCGTCCTGGTCGCGGCGGCGCTCCTGTTCCACGCGTCCGGCGGACGCTGGTTCATCGTGCAGACGCCCTCCATGGGCACGGCCGCCCCGGTCGGCACCCTCGTCCTCACCGAGCCGACGGCCCTCGAGGACGTCCGGGTCGGCGACGCGGTCAGCTTCCACCCCACCACCACGCCCGACGAGACCTACACCCACCGGGTCGTCGAGATCGCCGACGACGGCACGCTCCGCACCCAGGGCGACATCAACGGAGCCGTCGATCCGTGGGCCACCGGCCAGGACCAGCTCATCGGAGTCGTCACCACGGCGCTGCCGGTGCTCGGCTGGCTCGTGCGCGGCCTGCCGCTGCTGATCATCGGCGCCGTCCTCGTGCAGCTGCTCACCCGCTTCATCGCCTCGCCCACCCAGCGGGCGTCGATGCGGATCCTCGGCCTCTCGCTCGTCGCGTCCGTCACCGTCTTCGTGCTCCGCCCGCTGGTCGGCATCGTCGTCCTCGAGGCCACGGTCGACAGCGGCACGACGAACGCCACGCTCGTCTCGACGGGCGTCCTCCCCATCCGCGTGAGCGCCGAGGGCGCCGACCCCGTCGACCTGGTCTCCGGACAGGTCGGCCGCCTGCAGATCCCGGCGCACGACGGAGACGCCTACGCCCTCTCCTCCGCTCTGCACCTGCCGTTCTGGGGCTGGGTCCTCTTCGTCCTGCTCTGCGCGATCCCGGTGCTCTACACGGTCTTCGTCGGCCTCCCCGGCGAGCCGGAGCGGACCGCCGAGCGCGGCCGCCGCGCCGCCCGCGAGGAGGAGACGGCATGAGCCGGCACCGCCTCTCCGCCGCCTCGCCGGCCGCGCGGCTGCGTACCCTCCTCGCCCGCCCGAGGTCTGTCGTCGCCGCCCTCGCCGCCGCCGCCCTGGCCGCCGTGCTGCTCACCGCCCCTGCCACCTCCGGCGCGTACACCGCCTCCATCCTGAACTCGACCAACACGGTCGGCAGCGCCGCCGCGTTCTTCACCTGCGACGGCGCCCTCGCCGCCGACCGCGGGGCCGCGCTCTTCGCCTACACGCTCGCGCAGCCGAGCGGATCGACGACCGCGCCCGACACGGACTCCGGCCAGTACCCGGGCACCTACCGCTCCACCAGCCTCTTCCCGACCGCGATGGTCAGCTCCGCCGCGACGCCCAAGGCCTGCCCGCGCGACGCGGGCGGCTCGTGGACGCCGAACGGCACCAACCAGTACCTGAGCACGCCGCTGGAGATCAGGAACCCCGGCACCTTCAGCACCGAGATCTGGTTCAAGACCACGAACGCCGGCGGCAAGCTCTTCAGCTTCAGCGCGGGCGCCACCGCTCCCGGCGGCCAGTACGACCGCCACACCTACATCGGTGCCGACGGCAAGCTCGTCTTCGGCGTCTACAACGGCGCCGCGCAGACCATCACGAGCACCCGAGCCGTCAACGACGGGCTCTGGCACCACGTCGTCTCCACGCTCTCGCCGACGGCGGGCATCGCGCTCTGGGTCGACGGCGTGAAGGTCGCCTCGAACAGCACGTACCGCACGGCCGAGAACACGACGGGCACCTGGAAGATCGGATACGACAGCCTGGGCGGCCAGTGGCCGAACGTCGGCTCCTCGTACTTCGGCGGGAGCCTGCGCTACGCCGCGGTGTACTCGACGGTCCTCACGCCGGAGCAGATCCAGACGCACTACGCGGCAGGACGCTGAGCGAACGGCCCGGTCGGCGGCGCCTCCGCAGCCCTAGGGTGAGCGGATGAGCACCCCCGCCCTCTCGCGCCGCGCCCGCTTCCACCAGCGGTTCCTCGTGGAGGAGCGCGTGATGGCCCCGGAGGCGCGCCGCGGCCTCGACCGGGCCGGCTTCGGCCTGATCGGCGTCGGCGTCGTCCTCTTCGCGGCCTTCACCGCGCAGGTCGCGAGCGGCACCGGCCTCACCGTCCTCGATCCGGTCGTCGCCGAGTGGTTCCGCGAGAAGCGCTCCGCCGAGGGCACGGTCGTGATGGACGCGCTCGCCACCGTCTTCGGGCCGGTCTACCTGCCGGTCATCATCCTGGCGGTGCTCGTGCTCTGGTTCGTCCTCGCCCGCCACCTCTGGCGGCCGATCCTCCTGGCCGGCGGCATGCTCGTCGGGATGCTCAGCGTGCAGCTGGCCGCTCACCTCGTGATGCGGATGCGCCCGCCGGTCGAGTACATGCTGCTCGGGCCCGACGGCACGTTCTCGTTCCCCTCCGGCCACGTCACCGGCGTGAGCGACTTCTTCCTGATCACCACGTTCCTCCTCGCCTCCCGCCGCTCCTCCCGGAGCTGGATGATCGGGGGCTTCGCGCTCTCGCTCGGGATGATCGCCGGCCAGATCGTCGCCCGGCTCTACCTCGGCTACCACTGGCTGACCGACACGCTCGCCTCGGTGTCGCTCGCCCTGATCGTGCTCGGCTCGGTGATCGTCATCGACACCCGCCGGACCGCGGTCGTGCGGGGCGACGCGGGCTGACCGGCGGGGCGGCTCCCTCTGCGGCGAGGAGCCGGCCGCGGGAGCAGGCCCTGTCGTCAGCCCCGGTCGGCCGGATCCTCCCCGGTGACGATCGGCACCGGCTCCGTCACGCCGATCGTGCTGACGATCGGGACGATCCCGGTGCGGGTGAACGGCTCCTCGGCGGCCGGCGCCGGCTCGTCGGGCAGCGGCGCGGGGTCGACCGCGGCCGGCGCCGACGGGTCGGACGCCGTGAGGCCGGATCCGCTGCCCGGCGCCGTGGCGTCCTGCGCGGTGTCCGCCTGCCCGGCCTCGGCGCCGTCGGGGTAGAGGACGTCGGCGGCGAGGGCCTGCTCGATCCCGCGGTCCCGGCGGGTCCGGGCGCGGACCGGCGCCACCGCCCGCACGATCGGGGTGCGCAGGCGGCGGTAGGCGATCCGGCCGAGCGTGACTCCGCCGGCGAGGCCCAGCGCGATCATGCCCGCCTGGAGCAGGAGCTCGATCCCGGCGCTCGGGCCGGCGTTCGAGGTGAGGCCGAGGACGCCGCGGTAGAGGGTGAGGCCGGGCAGGAGGGGGACGATCGCGCACGCGGTCGTCACCACGGCGGGCACCCGCATCCGCTCGGCCAGCATCTCGCCGAGCAGGCCGATCGCCAGCGCCGGGAGGGCGTTGGCCATGAGCGGCGCGAAGCCCGAGGTGGTCAGCGAGTCGGAGACGAGGAACGCGCCGGCTCCGGTGAGGGCGGCGATGAGCGCGGGCCGCGGCGGGGTGTGCGACGAGAGCGCCCAGGCGCCCGCCGCGACCCCGGCGCCGAGCACCTGCACGGCCGCCGGCCAGGGGCGGGCGTAGGAGTCGACCAGCACCAGCTCGACCCCGAGCGAGCGCGCGCCGTCGAGCACCACGGCGATGCCGACGACGATGCCCAGCGTCAGCAGCCCGACCTCGAGCAGCCGGCCGCCCGCGGTGATCGGGAACCCGTTGATCGCGTCGTCCGCCGCTCCCACGAACGAGAGCCCGGCGAGGAGCACGACCACCCCCGACGCGACGACGAGCGCGGGCGGCAGCACCGCCAGCTCCACGGGCAGCCGCGGCACGACCGCGAGCAGCACCACCGCCACTCCGGTCGCCAGCGCGGCGCCCGCGATCTGCTGGAAGAAGGCGGGCAGACCCCAGCGGGCGAGCAGCTGGTTGACCAGGTCGATCGCGGCGGCCGTCGCGGCGGCGAGGAGCACGACGAGGGGTCCGCCCCCGAGCAGGAGCGCGACGCCCGCGGCCATCAGCGCGAGCGTGAGGGTGACGACTCCGCGGCGGTAGCGGTGCGGCTGGACGAGGATCGCGTCGAGCCGGTCGTGCGCGGCCTCGAACTGGTGCCGGGCCTCCTCGCGGGCCTCGGCGGAGTCGACGGCGTCGGCGACCCGCACCTCCGGCGAGCCCTCGGTGATGGCGGTGACGAGCGCCGTCACGCGGGCGAGCCGTTCGTAGTCGGCGCTGCGGGAGGGGACGACGCGCAGCACGCTCACGCTGGGGGAGTCGTCGCCTCCGTCGTGCACGACCAGGATCGACGTGAAGGTGAGGTCGACCTGGCACTCGATGCCGTACGCGCGGCACACCCGCTGGATCGTCTCGGTCACCTCGGCGGCCGCGGACCCCAGCGAGAGCAGCGTCTCGCCCAGCCGCACGGCCAGCTCGAGCACCCCGCGGACCGTCTGCTCGGCGAGGAGCGCGCGCTGCGCTCGACGGCTCACCGGGGCCGCGGGCCGCTGCCCGCCGAGCTTGCCGACGACCTGCTGCAGAAGACGAGGAGAGCGCACCGTCCAGGGTAGGCACGCGGGGGCCGGTCCGGGGACGGGTTGCGGCGGCTTTCCCGCGGATGTCCGAGCAGCAGTCCTCAGAAGCAGGCGAGCACCCGGGTCGTCAGCCAGAGGGCGGCCTCGAGCTCGGTGTGCAGCTCCCGGCCGAGGGCGAGCCAGCGCTCCTCCGCCTCGGCGCTCCTCCAGCCCTCGAACACGTCGCATCCGGCGGCCCAGAGCTCCTGCCAGCGGAGCAGCGGTCCGTGCAGGGTCTCCGGGACGCCGATCGCACCCGGGTCGTCGATCGGGCCGTCGACCGCCCAGAGCGGATACTCCGCGCAGTGGTCCGGGTACAGGCGGAGGTCGGCGAGCCGCCCCTCCCGATCGGCCCGCGCGCGGGCGAGGGTGTCCTCCTCCGTCGCGAACGGCGGGACGATCCACTCGATCTGCGTGACGGGATCGACGACTCGGCGTTCCACGGCTCCTCCTCCGCTCCTCGATGCGCGCACGACGGTAGCAGGGCCGTTCCGCGCCGCATCGGAGGGGGCCTGCCTACACTGGCGAGCGACTGCGTCGGCGAACGGGCGGGCGGGGCGAGGGGTGGGAGCGCATGAGGGTTCACGAGCGTGCGGTGCGGCACGGGCGGCTCCGGCGGCGGTCCGGGGCGCGGTCAGTGGTGGTCGGGATCGCGGCGGTGGTCGGCGTCCTCGCCGTCAGCGCCACCTCGCTCGTGGCGATCGCGACGGTGAGCATCAGCCGGAACGTCGCCGACAACGCGGTCGACCTGGGCGTCGCTCCTCCCACCGCCGGGAACGTGCAGATGGGCGCGGTCGAGGGCGGCTTCGACGTCCTGGTGGTCGGCACCGACAACGACGCCACGCAGGGCGACTCCTTCGGCGTCCGCGACGACACGCTGAACGATGTGAACATCCTGCTCCACGTCTCGGCCGACCACCGCAGCGCGACGGTGATCAGCTTCCCGCGCGACCTGATCCTGGACCGTCCCGCCTGCACCGACCCCGAGACGGGCGTCGTCACCGAGGCCGCCGCCGGTGTCCCGCTCAACGCCGCGTTCCAGTACGGCGGGCTCGCCTGCGTCAACGACACCTTGCAGCAGTTCACCGGCCTGACGGTGCCCTACGCCGGCTGGGTGTCCTTCAACGGCGTCATCGAGATGAGCAACGCCGTCGGCGGCGTCCCGATCTGCCTCACCGGTCCGATCCTCGACACCGACTCGGGACTCGACCTGCCCGCCGGCACCTCCACCGTCTCCGGGTCGATGGCGCTCTCGTTCCTCCGCAGCCGCCACGGCGTCGGCGACCAGAGCGACCTCAGCCGCATCTCGTCGCAGCAGCAGTACCTGGCCTCGCTGATGCGCACCGTCCGCTCGGCCGACACCCTCTCGAACATCCCCGCCCTCTACGGACTCGCGCAGGCGACCTCGTCGAACGTGCACCTGTCGACGTCGCTCACGAGCCCGGCGACGATGATCTCGCTCGCCCTCGCACTGAAGGACGTCGACCTCTCGAAGATGGTGTTCGTGCAGTACCCGGCGCTCGACGACCCGGACTACCCGGGCAAGGTCGTGCCGAACGCCGAGGTCGGCGCCGAGCTCATGAACCGCGTCCTCAACGACCAGCCGGTGACCCTCGCATCCGACGCTCCGGCGGAGGAGGCGCCCGCGGCGGAGGCGCCCGCGGACGGCGGCGCGGCTCCGACGGATCCCGCTCCCGTCGCCGTCGACGCTCCGGGCCAGACCGCGGCGGAGGAGACCTGCGCGGTGCCGTCCGACTGACCCGACGGGTCTCGCGACGACGAAGGCGCCCGGGCGGTGTGCCCGGGCGCCTTCGTCGTGCGCGGTGCGCGGCCGTCTACGCGCGGCGGCGGCGGAGCACCGTCAGGGCGAGACCGCCGAGGATGCCGAAGGCGGCCAGGGCGAGCGGCGCGGTCGTCGAGACGCCGGTCGAGGCGAGGACAGGGCGGTGGCCGCCCGTCTGCGCAGCGGGTCCGGAGCCGGCCGGGTGCCCTGCGGGCCCGGCGCCGACAGGGTGCGCCATGACCGCGGCGACCGCGGCGGAGCAGTCGGCCTCTCCGGCGATCGGGTCCTCCTCCGTCAGCGTGTAGTCGTAGGAGGTGCTCGCCACGAGACCGCTCGACGTGCCGCGGGCGATGACGCAGTAGATCTCGCTCGCCGGGTCCTGCAGCGGGTACTCGCCGAGGGAGATCAGGCTCCAGCCCAGCGCGTCGACGCCGACCTCGAGGCTCGAGCCGCCGCCCGTGAGCGTCTGGCGCGCACCCGAGGTCGAGAAGACGCCGATCGACACGGTCTCGTCCGCGCCGAAGCCGAGGAGAGCGCCACCGCTGGTGGGCTGTCCGTCCGCCGGGGCGGGCTCGGGCGGAGCCCCCTGGGGCCAGATCCGGATCGCGGTGCGTGAGGGGACCTGCTCGAGCGACGACGTCACGGAGCGTCCGCTGGTCTCTCCCGTGGCGGTGACGGTGAAGGTGCCCAGCTGGTCCGCCATGGTGTCGGCGTCGAGCAGGACGAAGGTCTCGCCCGAGAGCGGGGTCGGCGCGGGGGGCACGAGGGCGGAGGTGCTGCCGTCGGGCGCGGTGAGCGTGACGGACACGTCCTCGCCGCGGTCGAATCCGCGGAACGAGGCGACGACGCCGTAGATCCGGAACTCTCCGACCTGGATGTCCGCACCGGCCGGGAGCACCCCGCCGTCCTCCCGGTTCTGGAAGACGACGCTCGTGTCGGGCTGCGTCACGGTCAGCTCGACGGCATCGGAGGCGACAGGGGCGCCCGAGGCGTCGAGTCCCTCCGCGACGACGGAGATCGTCTCGCCGGGGAGCGGGAGGTGGGGGTCCACCGCGACGCCGTCCGCGTCGGTGGGGAGCCAGTCCTGGAGGCGGAGCTCGCCGGAGGCGGTGATCACGCTGGTGGTGACGGCCTCCTCCGAGTCGCCGTCGCGGAGCACGACGACGGCGACGGTGCCGGGCTGGAAACCGGTCCCGGACACGTCCAGGCCGCCGGCCCAGCCCTCCGCCGACGGGATCGCGGAGAACGCCGAGCCCGCTTCGTAGGTGGTGCGGTCGAGGGCGATCGCCAGGGGCGACTGCGCGCTCTCGAGGGGCGCGATGGTCGGAGCCGGAGTGGGCGCCGGAATCGAGGCCGGCTGGGGCGTCGCCGTGGGCTCCGGAGTCGCGGTCGGCTCCGCGGTGGGAGTCGGCTCGGCCGGTGCAGGACTCGAGGCGGCGTCCGGGACGACCTCGGTGGCCAGAGCGACGGACGGGAACGCGAGCGCCCCCAGCAGTGCCGCAGTGGTGATGACGGTGACGCCGTGGCGTCGTCGCGCAGAGCGCACGATTCCTGCTTTCTCCGAGCCGCTGATCGCGGTCGGCTTCCCCATGAGCGGGGGACGCTCGCCCCCTGTCGCTGAGTGTGTCCTATGCGGAACCTCAGCCGGTGCCGGATCCTGCAACGATCCGATCACGCCGCGCGGCGCGAGGTGACGGTTCGGTCGCGGGCGCGCACGGCGACCCGGACAAGCCGGTGGGCGACGCTCCCCGGGGGGTCCTCAGACCGGCGGCACGACCAGCAGCACCACGCCGATCGCGGCGCTCATCGCGGCGACCACGCACCAGCGCTCCGCTCGGGTTCCCGCGGGTCCGCGCGTCCGCGCCACGGCGCCGAGACCGATCGCGAGCACGGCGATACCGACCTGCAGCGCCACGGTGGTGCGGATCAGCGTCCAGGCCTCGAAGGCGCTCGCTCCGGACGCTCCGGTGGCGAGCAGCGGTACTCCGCCGACGCCCGTCGGGATCAGCAGCAGGCCGGATCCGATCGCCAGCGCCGCGACCAGGTGGGCGAGCACGTCGTCCAGCGCGGTCCGTGGCGGCGCGCCGACCGGCCCGAGAGCGGCGGCGCCGGGCCTCATCGCGACAGTGCGGAGGTGCATGGGGTGAGCGTAGGCCCGGACCGCACCGGAGCGGACCCCCTGCGGAGGCCCCTGTCCGGTGGGCATTCCGGAGGAGGATCGGCGCTGGGCGCGCAGTCGACCGGCCCGGTCCTCCGGTCGCCCGTCGACGCCGTCCGAGCGATTCGCGACGCGGCCCCCGATGCTCGCGCCACGGGCTTCAGCCGGGCGGCGCGGGATGGGTACGGTCGTCGCGAGCCGGCCTCGCGGACGCGGAGGGCCCCGGACGAGGAAGCGAGGACACGGTGAGCAACGGCGTTCAGCAGCTCGTCGACGCGATGCTCGACAAGGTCGAGGCGGAGCAGCCCCACATCGACCACACGATCACGATGACGCCGGTCAACGCGCTCTTCCTCCCCGTCCACGCGAGGGAGCTGCCGGCCCGTGACGTGGACGGGCCGCTGCGCGGGCACATCTACCGGGACTGCCTCGTGTGGGAGCAGGAGTTCCTCGATCACGTCGTCATCGTGTCGCCGGTGGTCGGGCGGGTCCCCGAGGAGGCCTGGGTGCCGAGCTACTACGGGAACCTCCGCACCGGCGACATCGGACCGTTCCCACCGTTCGTCGACGACGACGAGTGAGCGGAGGCGCTCGAGCGTCCCCGTCGGCCCGGCCCGCGGTCCCGGTCGGCCTCGTCTCTCCCTGCACTCGGCACCGCCGTCTCGGGCAGGATCAGGGGATGCGCCTGCAGACCCTCACCACCGGATCCGGACCACGACACGTCGGGCTGGTGCACGGTCTCGGCGGGTCGGCGGCGACCTGGGGGCCGCTCGTCGAGCGGCTCGTCGCGACCGGCCGTTACACCGTCACCGCCGTCGATCTGCGCGGGCACGGCGAGAGCCCGCGGGCCGAGTCGTACCGGATCGACGACATGGCCGCCGATCTGGTCGAGTCGCTGCCGGCGGGACTCGACAGCGTGGTCGGCCACTCGCTCGGCGGCGCGGTGCTGCAGCGTGCCGTCGCCGGACTCGCGCCCGGCCGGGCCGTCTACCTCGATCCCGGGTTCGCCCTGTCGCTCCCCACGAGCGGCCTGCGCGGACGGCTGTTCTGGGCGGCACCGCTGCTGTCGCTCGGCGTCGCCCAGCTCGGGCAGGCGCGGGCGAGCGCCGCGGTCCGCGCCGCCTACAGCCCCCAGACCCGCGCGCTCCTCGACGACGCGAAGAAGCGGTTCGACTCTCGGATGGCTGTCGGCGTGTTCCGGGACGTCGCCTTCCACCCGGTCCCGGTCGAGGCGCCGGCGGTCCCGTCGACGATCGTGCTCTCCGACCAGTCGCCGGCGGTGCTGCCCGACGCCCTGGCCGCGCGGCTCGAGCAGCGGGGCTGGCAGGTGCGCCGGATCGAGGGGGTGCACCACGACATGCAGCTCGAAGATCCGGACCGGACGTTCGCCGCGATCGCGGACGTGCTCTAGCCGAGGCCCGGGGAGCGGACGATCCCCCGGGACATCCGGGCCCCGACGACCACGGAGGCTGGCGCCCCGGGCGGACGCTCCGGCCGCAGTCGTCGCATCAGGAGGAGCGGGCGACGACTTCCGCCCGGCCGCGCTCAGCCGATGGTCTCTCCGATGCCGCCGGCCTCGGCGAGCCGGAGCAGGACCCGGCCGATCCGCTGGAGCGACTCGCGGGTCTCGTCGCCGTAGCTGTAGGCCATCGCCGCTCCCTCGGCGGCGCGGCGGACCACGGTCATGCGGTCGTGATCCATCCCGTCGGCGAGCAGCTCGCGGTTCCACCGGTCGTTGTCGGCGCTGAGTACTCCGGTGAACGACGGGTCCTGGGCGAGAGCGTTCCATGCGGGCGAGGACGAGAACGCCGCCATCGCCTCCTCGCTCCCGCCGCACAGCGCACGGACGTAGGCGCGCAGCAGCTTGCCCGGGCGGTTCTCGGCGAGGTCGACGTGACGGAGGACCTGCTGCCGGAACGTCGTGGCCGCATCCTCTCCCACCGCCGCGAGCAGTCCCTCCCGGGAGGAGAAGTGGTGCAGCAGGCCGCTCTTGGAGACGCCGGCGGCGGCGGCGATGTCCGCAAGGGAGGCGCCGGAGCCGCGGTCGCCGACCAGCGCGACCGCCGCATCGAGGATCGCGCGCCGCGTCCGCTCGGTGTTGCGTCCTGCCGGAGTGGTGGTCATGCCGGTCCGCCTTCCTCGCCTCTCGACCACACTAGACGCCCCAGGCGCTTTCCCAGACCATCTGTCTTGTTCTACCGACCACATGGTCGGTAATTTCTGCTGGTGCTCATCACTCCCTCCTCCTCCTCCCCGGGTGCGCGCGCCGGTCTCCGTGAGCGGCTCGCCCTCGCCGTCCTCACCCTCGCGGTGGTGCTGCTCGCCGTGGACGGCACGGTGCTCGCCCTCGCCGTCCCCGCGCTGACCGCCGACCTCGCTCCGACCGCCACCCAGCTGCTGTGGATCGGCGACGTCTACTCCTTCGCCCTCGCCGGCCTGCTGGTCACGATGGGCAACCTCGCCGATCGCATCGGCCGCAAGCGCCTGCTCCTGATCGGTGCCGTCGGCTTCGGCGCCGCATCCGTCCTCGCCGCGTTCGCGCCCACCGCCGAGACGCTGATCCTCGCCCGCGTCCTCCTCGGCATCAGCGGGGCGACGATCATGCCCTCCACGCTCTCCATCGTCCGCAACCTCTTCACGGATCCCGCCCAGCGCACGCGGGCGATCGCGGTCTGGTCGGCCGGAGCCACCGGAGGCGCGGCCATCGGGCCGCTCGTGGGCGGCGCGCTGCTCGAGCACTTCCCCTGGGGGTCGGTGTTCCTCATCAACGTGCCCGTCATGGTCGTCCTCGTCGTCGCCGGCGCCTTCCTCATCCCCGAGTCCCGCAACCCCGACGCCGGACCGCTGGACCTGTGGAGCGCCGTCCTCTCGATGGCCGGCGTCGTCCCGATCGTCTACGCCGTGAAGGCGCTCGCCTCCGAGGGCGTCACCGTCCCCGCGGCGGCCGCGGCGGCCCTGGGCGTCGTGTCCCTGGTCGCGTTCGTCCGCCGTCAGCGACGCCTCGCGCACCCGATGATCGACGTCACCCTGTTCCGCAACCCGGCCTTCTCCGGCGCGGTCGCCGCGAACACCCTCGCGATCTTCGCGTTCATCGGGACGCTGTTCTTCTTCTCCCAGTACCTCCAGCTCGTGCGCGGCCTCAGCCCCCTGCAGGCCGGACTCGTCGAGCTCCCCGCCACGCTCGCCTCCCTGGTCGTGATCCTCGTCGTCGGCATCGTCGTCGGCCGCCTCGGCCGCGGCCCGAGCATCGCCGTCGGCCTGGCCGCCGCCTCGATCGGCATGGTCCTGGTCGCCGTCGCCGAGGGAGCCCCCGATCTCCTCTGGCTGATCCTCGCGCTGGCCGTGCTCTCGTTCGGCGCCACCATCGCGATGACCGTCTCCACCGACGTGATCATGTCCGCGGTCCCCCGCCAGCGGGCCGGAGCGGCCTCCGCCGTGTCCGAGACCGCCTACGAGCTCGGCGTCGCCCTGGGCATCGCGCTCCTCGGCTCCCTGCACACCCTCGTCTACCGCTCCGCTCTCGTCATCCCGCCGGGAACCGACGGCGGGACGGCGGCCGCCGCCCGCGACTCCCTCGCCGCGGCCCGCCCCTCGGCCGAGGCCGATCTGCTCGAGAGCGCCCAGCACGCGTTCACGACCGGCATGCAGGTCACCTCCCTCCTCGCCGCGGCGCTGATCGCGATCGCCTCGATCGTCGCCTGGCGCCTCATCCCGACCGGCCGCGACGGCACCGCCCGCGACGAGGCGCCCGTCGCCGCCGACGCCACCACCCGGTGACCGCCTGACGCGGACGACCACGCACCGAGCCTGGACGTCCGCACCATCGCGGTCCGCGACGCGCACGCACTCCCTCACCCTCGACTCCGGCGGCACCCCCGCCGCGGTCCTCACAGAAGCAGCAGGCACTCGATGACCACCCCGCCCACCGCCCTCCTCCGCGGCAACGCGCTCGACCTGCTCGACGGTCTCCGCGAGCACCTCGGCTCCGGCGACACCGGGGACGCACCCGCACTCGTCTGGGCGCTCCGGCTCACGCCCACCGGCGACCTCGACGACCACCGCGCCCTCGAGGACCGGTTCGACGAGGACCTCGCACTCCTCGCCCCTCGGGGCGTGGTGGTCGTCGTGATGGAGACGACCGGCGCGTGGCACGCGTCCGCGCGGTCCGTCCTCGACGACACGTGCGACTACATAGCCGAGAGAGCGCGCACCACCTACGGCATCGAGGCCTCCGTCGTCGGGATCGGCGGAGCGGACCTCGATCCCGGCCGCCTCGCGACGGCGGTCAGCGACTACCTCCGCCGGCCCGTCCTCATCGGCGAGACCGTCGCCCTCGACATCAGCGACCTCGGAGCGGGCGGCATCCGCAGCGCCGTCCACGCCGCGCTGCTCTGATCGGGCGGGGCGGCACCCCGGCGGTGATCCGACCGGGTCCTGCGATCGTCCTCGGAGCGGGCCGCAACAGGACGGCGTCCTGCGCCCACTGCGCCCGGGCCGCGACGCGAGCGTGCACCGCCCGCACCGCCGTTCTCACGCCCCGACCCCGCCCCCGGCCGTGAGGTGCAGGTGGGGCCGGGTCTCGACGTCGAGGAGCAGCTGCCGGTCGTGGGCGGAGAGGAGCAGCTGCCGGTCGTGGGCGGAGAGGACGACCGCCGCTCCAGTGGCGCCGGGAGCACGCAGGAGCCGAACCGTGCTCACGGGGCGAGAGCGGAACGGATCCGGTCCCGCAGCGCCTCGTCGGACCACCCGTCCTGCCGGTCGGAGACCAGCGCGTCGATCCGCACGAGCACCTCGCGCACCTCCGGCGCCTCGTCGGTCCACCGCAGGTGCTCGATCCCCGCCCGCTCGCCCTGCTCGTCCCGTGGTCGCCTCGGGTCGCTCGGCCCGCCGCGGGTGCCCTTGTGCGGCTCCTCGATGATCGTGACGTCCGTGACCACCGCGGTGTCCGTCATCAGCAGATCGAGCGACGTCACGAACAGTCGCGCGATCTCGTCGCTGCTGACGTCGGCGCGGGGCACATCCACCCGGAAGCGGCGAGCGGACAGCCCGCCTCCGTTGGAGAAGGCGATCTCGGCGTCGAAGACCGCTCTGTGCTCGGTCGTCCTGACCTCGGGGTCGTCCATCGCCACAGCGTAGACGCGGCGGATCCGACGTTCGAGGTCGTTGGACACCGTCTCCGTCGAGGCGGCGGGCACCACGCCACGGGGTCCTCGGGCCCCGCCGTCCTCCTGCGCCCGCCGTCAGCGGACGGTCGTTGCGGCGGTGTCGGTGTTGCTGCGGATCGACGGGTCCGGCGTCCTGACCGAGAACGCGGCGGCGAAGGCGGTCGCGGTGCCGGTGCCGGTGGCCGTGACGGTGATCCTCTCGGTGACGGTCCGCCCGTTCGCGAGACTCGAGCGCGGGAAGATCACGATGCTCCCGATGCGGCTGTACGAGCCCGTGGCGGAGACGAACTGCACCGTCGGGGGGAGGACCACCTTCGAGAAGACGGACGTCGACGCGGAGGGTCCGGCGTTCCTCGTGATGAGCGTGTACGTGAACGTCCTCCCCTTCGCGGCCGTGGTCGGAGCGGAGACGTCGACGCGCAGGTCGGCCCTCGTGGTCGCCTTCTGCGGAGAGACGGTCAGCGTGCTCGCCGCCTCGACGGTGCCCGCCGGGTTCACCGCGCGGAGGGTGAAGCCGTACGTCCCCGCGGTGGTCGGGGTGCCGGTGAGGCGGCCTGAGCCGTCGAGGGCGAGTCCGGGAGGCAGAGTGCCCGACGCGACGGTGACGACCGGCGCCGGGGATCCGGTCGCCGTGTACGTGAAGTCGTAGGCGGAGCCGACCACGCCGGCCGCGGCCGTCCCCGAGAGGGTCGGAGCGGTCACCGCCGGTCCGACGGTGAGGGTGTGGGGCGCGCCGGTGGTGGTGCCGAAGGTGGTGCGGGCGGTCACGGTGAAGGAGGACGCCCCCTCGACGGTCGGGGTGCCGGAGAGGACGCCCGCGGAGGTGAGGGTCAGGCCGGCCGGGAGGGACCCGGACGCGAGCTCGAACGTCGACGCGCCGCCGGTGGCGAAGGTGTAGGAGAAGGGCGTTCCGAGAGGCGCCGTCGCCGGAGGGGCGTCGGCCGTGAAGACGGGCCGAGCGCCGAGGGCGAGGCTGTGGAAGCTGCCGCCGGACACGGCGGTGGCGCCGGTGAGTCCCGCCGGCACGGAGGCCTCGCCGAAGCCGTCGTAGCCCCAGGCGGTGACGGTGCCGTCGCGGCGCACAGCGAGGCTGTGGTACCCGCCGGCGGCGACGGCGGTGACGTCCGCGAGGCCGTCGGGGACGTCGGACTGGCCGTCGCTGTCGCTGCCCCAGGCGACGACGGTCCCGTCCGAGCGCAGCGCGAGGCTGTGGGAGGCTCCGGCGGAGACGGCGGTGACGCCGGTGAGTCCCGCGGGCACGTCGGTCTGCCCGAAGGCGTCGTCTCCCCATGCGGTGACGGTGCCGTCGCGGTGCAGCGCGAGGTCGTGGAAGCGGCCGGCGGCGATGGCGACGACTCCGCTGAGCCCGTCCGGAACGGTCGCCTGTCCGGAGAAGTCGTATCCCCAGGCGGTGACGGTCCCGTCCCCGTGCAGGGCGAGGTTGTGGTAGCCGCCGGCGGCGATGGCGGTGACGTCGGCGAGCCCATCCGGCACCGTGGCCTGCCCGTCGCCGTCGTCGCCCCAGGCGGTGACGGTCCCGTCCCTCCGCAGGGCGAGGCTGTGGTTCACGCCGGCGTCGACGGCGACGACGTCGTCCAGACCGGTCGGCACGGTGGCCTGCCCGCTGCTGTCCTCGCCCCAGGCGGCGACGGTGCCGTCGCTGCGCAGGGCGAGGCTGTGGGAGCCGCCCGCGGCGATCGCCGTCGCGTCGGTGAGCCCAGCCGGCGCAGCGACCTGACCGCTGGAGTCGTCACCCCAGCCGACGACACCGGTCGCAGCGGGAGCCGCGGCGACCGCGGACAGGGGAGCCGTGGTCCCGAGGAGGAGCGCGACGGTCGCCGTCAGCGCGAGCAGGCCGAGCGCCGGCCGGGGCCTCGTCCTCCGCTCAGGGGTCGAGCGGGCCGTGCCGGCGTCCGGGTCGGTCGGGCGGGAGGCGGAGGGAGAGCGCATGCTGGAGCCTTCGATCGGGTCGACCGTGGGCGGCCGTCTCCGAACAGTGGCACCCGGTCCCACCGCCGACAACAGCCTCTAGCGGACATGTCCGCAACAGGGCAGGGGCCGGTTCGCGGAGGACGCGGTGGCCTCGTCTCGTCCCCCGCGGAGCATCCCCCACCGGCGCCGGGGCCGGTCCCGACGGATCGCGCGCAAGCGTCTCGCGCGGACCGATCGCGGCGAGACGTTCTCCTCCCGGCCACCCGTGCCGGACGCCCGGCCCCTACCGTGGCCGCATGACAGCAGCGGAGTCAGGACGTCCCGGAGCCCGAGAGCGCAGCTCGAGCCGGATCCTCGCGGCCGGCGCTCTGATGCTCGCCTCGGCCGGGCTGCAGCAGCTCGCCGCCGTTCAGCGCTGGGCCGTCGCCGGGCCGATCCTGGGCGAGCAGGCGATCGAGGACCACCGGTACGACTACTCGTGGCCCTCCGATCCGTGGGAGAACGTCGGATCGGCAGGGCAGCTGCTCGGGATCGGGCACCTCCTCGTCGCTCTCGCCGTCCTCGCTGCGGTCGGTCCGGGACGGCGGCGCCCGGTCGCGGTGATGCGGACCGTGGTCGCCGCGGCGTTCGGCTGCCTCGGCCTGCACGCGGTCCTGTCCGGGATCCTCGGAGCACCGACGATCCTGCAGGCGATGCTCCCGGCGGTCCTGCTGGGACTGGTCGCGCCCACCGCTCTTCTCGCGCTCGCGGTCCTCGTGGCGAGGACGTCGCCCCTCCGCGCCGTGTCCTTCGTCCTCCTGATCGGATCGACGCTGCCCGGCTACCTCGTCGCGACGTTCGCGATCGCTCCCGCGCTCGTCGGCTCCCAGTCGTACGACACCACGCCCTGGACGGAGTCGGTGGTCGCCGCCGCCGTGGCGCTCGCCGGGGCGGCGCTGCTGCTCGAAGCGCTGATCCGCTCGATCGCGCAGCGCGCGGCGGCCGTGCCGCATCGCGACCGGTCGCCGGGAGCCGCGGCCTCCTGAAGGCGGGCTCACCGGCCCGCCATGTCGGCAGCGCCCGGACACGAGAAAAGGCCGCCCCGGAGGACGGCCCTTCCCGCGACTCCGTCGGCCCTGCGCTCCTCGGCAGGAGCGCGGTCGCCGGGGTCGGGTCAGCGCTGGACGAGCGGAACGGCGATGTCCGTGACGTTCGCCCCGATGGCGCCGAGCGGAGTCGCCGTGCCGTTCAGCAGTCCGATCTCGTAGAGCGACCCGTTGACGGCGGCGAGGCCGACCGAGCCGATGGAGCTGCCGTTGCGGAGGACGGAGTAGATGTCGAAGCCGGTCGCACCCACTGCGTCGAGGCCGAGCTTCCCGGTCGGCGCCAGGGTGCCGGCGTTGGCCGGGGACTGGATGGCGATCTGGTCGAGGGCCGTGTCGAGGACGAACAGGGTGGTCGCGCTGTTCGCGTCGAGGTCGTTGTTCGTGTACGCGGCCCCGGCGACACCGGTGGCCACGGCGGGCGCGGCGTAGCTGAGCGTGCCGTCGGCGACCGTCGCGGCGCCCGCGGTGGCGAACGGCTGACGGAGGTTCTGGCCCGTGTCGCTGACCACTCGGAGCGCGTTGGCGGCGGGGTTGAAGTCGACGCCGAAGGAGGTGCCGCTCAGCGCCACGGTGAGACGGGTCACCTGGGTGGCCGCACCGGTGGACGGGTTGATGGAGTAGACGCCGGCGCTCGCCGCGTTGTCGCCGACGCCGTAGAGGGCGCCGTCCTGGACCCGGTAGTCGATGCCGATGAGCGCGGTGTCGCCGCCGGTGAGGCCGGTGACGGCGACGCGGTTGGTGACCTTGCCGGGCTTGGTCGGGTTGAACTGCACGAGCTTCGTGCCGCCGTCGGAGAGTCCGACGACCCGCAGCTTCGCCGCCACGGAGCGGACCGCGTTGATCAGGTTCCTGTCCGACGCGCTGCTGGAGTCGCTGGTCGCCGCGGCGGGAGCGACGCTGCTCGCACCGGCGAGCACGGGTGCCACCGCCATCACGCCCGCGACGGCGACAGCTGCGATACCGACTCTGATGTTCCTGGTCATCGTGCACTCCTCGAGACTTGCGGTCGCCGGAGATCGGCGGCTCGGAGGGGGATACCGTCCGGAGCGCGCGAGCGTTCATCCGATCCGGAAACCGATCTCCGCGACGACGACCGGATGTCGGAGCCCGACGCGCACGGAACGCCACCGCCACGACGACGGAAGTCGCCGTCGGACTCGTCGCCGTACTTCCGGGAGCCGTGCAGACGGCGGGTACGGCCGAAGCCGCGACGATCCGCCGGCGACGGGCGCTGCTCTGCGGCCGAGCGAGAGGAGCGGCGCCTGGAGGGTGACACGGAGAGGCCCGTGACGGCAGTGGTCGTCACGGGCCTCTTCGTGTCGAAGACGCTCGAGCCCGGTCACCGGGTCCGAGCGTCAGCGGCGGGGATCAGTGCCTGATGCTGATGGCGGTGCTGCGGCCCTCGTTGCCGGCGGCGTCGAACGCGCGGGCGGTGATGCTGAAGGTGCCGGACGGGTAAGCGGAGGTGGAGACGGTCAGGCGCCAGGTCCCGTTGGACGCCCTGGTCGCGTCGCCGAGCCTGGTCGAGCCGCTCCAGAAGCTGACCCGGGTCGTGGCGACGTCGTCGGTCGAGGAGGCGACGAAGGTCACGCTCGAGCCGACGGTCGTCCCTGTCGTGGGAGATGTGATGACGACGGACGGGGCGGTCGTGTCCGCACCGGGCGTCGGGGTCGGCGTGGGCGTGCCTCCGGAATCACCGGAGAGGCCCCAGGCCTCCCAGGTGGTCTTCGCGATCGTCGCCTGACCGGACACGCTGGGGTGGAAGTAGTCCACGGTCGAGACGGCGCTCGCCGGGACGGCCATGCGCGAGAGCGCTCCTCCATCCCATCTGCAGTCGTTCGTCGTCGCGGCGCAGGCGTCGGAGAGCGCCCTGTTGTAGGCGGTCGCGCGGCTCGCCGCTTCTGCGAGCAGGGCTGTGTACTGGGTACCGGTCTGCTGCACTCCGGCCTCGCTCACGCCGCGGAACTTCCCGCACAGGTCCGCCGCCTGCCAGATCACGGCGCCCTTCGTCGCCTTGACGGTGCTCCACTCCGCGGCGATGTTCGGAACCGAGCCGACGAGCACGGTGGCGTCGGGCCAGGCGGAGGCGATCTTCGACATCACGCCCTTCGCGGAGGAGGTGAAGCCCGCGACGGAGGTCATGTCGTACGTCTGGCAGAGGTCGTTCCCGCCGATGAGGAGCGTGACGTAGTCCGGTTCCGCGCCGGCCGCGACGGCCTCGTCGATCTTGGCGCCCACGCCGCCGATGAAGCTGCCCGACCTCGCCGCGTTGACCGTCGTCAGGCTCGTGGTCGAGCTCGAGGCCTCGAGACGCGCAGCGATCGAGTCGACCGCCGGGTTCGTTCCGGTCGACCAGTTGCTCGCGACGCAGTCACCGGGCCCGTTGCAGGTTCCCGCCCCGCGCGAGATCGAGTCGCCCAGGGCGAGCAGGGTCTGCGTCCCGGCGGCCTGCGCCGGCCCGGCGACGAGGAGGCTGCCGAAGAGTGCGGCGGCGCCCAGACCAGCGCCGAGTGCGGCACGCCAGCGGCGATGAGTGGTGGATCGTCGTGATGTGACGGTCATGGTGGAGTCCCCCCGGGATTCGATGATGGAGCACGTAGGAGAGCGCGTGACTGCGATACCCCCTGATGGGAGGCAAGTGCAGGGGAGTGCGCTCGTCAACCACGAGGGGTCCGTTGACTCTGACGGGGGTGACGGAGGCGGCGACGGAGAGGGAGTGGCGGGGGTCCGTCACTCCGGCGAGCCGTCGGCGAACCGTCGGAGCGCGGCGGCGTAGCGGTCCGGGTCCCGGTGGTCGCTGTCGGTCAGGATCAGCACCGTGCCGGAGACGGCGCGCGTGTACTCGCCGCGACAGGGGAGGGTGACCACCGTCGTCAGTCCGGCCTCCCAGGCGGGGACGAGGGAGCCGAGGCAGCGCCGCTCCGGAGCGGCGTCCAGCGGGACGTCCCGCGCGTCCATCCGGGCGGACCGCAGCTCGTCGTGCCAGGCGCGGAATGGGGCTCCGAGGGAGTCGTCGCCGAAGCGCTCGCGCCAGCCGGGGCCGCGAGCGAGGTCGAGGAGGCGTGCGCGCTCGAGCGATCCGTCGGCGGTGCTGGAGAGCTGCCGGAGGAGCGGGCCGGTCTCGACCGCCAGATGCTCGACGCAGTCCTGCCACAGCTGAGGCCAGGCGCGCTGCTCGTCGGCGCCGGGCTCCGCCGACCCGACCCGTTCCGGGGACCGCTCGAGCGGCGGCGGCCCGTCGCCCGCCGGAGTGAAGCCCCACGCTTCGCGGATCCAGAGGAGCTCGAGCAGCGCCGCGGGGTTGTCCTCGACCTTGATGACCATCTCCGACGGCCAGGGGTCGCCGGGAAGAGGACGGGATGCGCGCATGAGAGGAGCTCCTTCCGAGGGGATGAGGTCGGATCGTGCCGGAGAAGGCTCCAGGGAGGCTGGACTCGCGTCGGCCGACGCGCCACTCCTCCGGGCGCCCAGCGGCGTCGCCGGTGATCGTCCCCGCGAGCGGTCGAGGACCGCGCCGAGCGCCTCCCGAATGTCGGTGCCCCCGACCTACACTCGGACGCGTTCGAACACACGTTCGATGCGATGAGGAGGGAGCCGACCATGAGCGTGACCGTCGTGGAGCGCATCGCGACTCCGGCCTCGGACGCCGTCGCCGTCACCTTCCTCGTCACCAGCGAGGCCGTGGCGGCGGGATTCCCGTCGCCGGCGCAGGACTACTTCGACGGGTCCCTCGACCTCAACGACCACCTGATCCGCGACAGGACGTCGACGTTCATCGTCCGCGTCTCGGGCGAGAGCATGGTCGGCGCGGGCATCAGCGACGGCGACGAGCTCGTGGTCGACCGGTCGATCACGCCGACGCACGGGAGCGTGGTCATCGCGATCCTCGACGGCGAGCTGACCGTGAAGCGCCTCGAGCTGCACCCCGGGGGAGTGGTGCTGCGGGCCGAGAACCCGGAGTACCCGCCGATCCACGTCGCCGAGCTGAGCGACCTCCAGGTGTGGGGCGTCGTCACCGTCTGCCTCCACCGGCTGCACCGTGCGCTCTGAGCGGCGCATCGCCCTGGTCGACGTGAACTCGTTCTACGTCTCCTGCGAGCGGCTGTTCGATCCGAGGCTCGCGGGCCGCCCCGTCGTCGTCCTCTCGAACAACGACGGCTGCGTGGTCGCCCGCTCCGACGAGGTGAAGAGGCTCGGGATCGAGAACGGCACGCCCTGGTTCCAGATCGAGCCGCTCATCCGCTCCGGTCGCCTCCCGGAGGTGATCGCCCGATCGAGCAACTACGAGCTGTACGGCGAGCTGTCCGCGCGCGTGATGGAGCTGCTGGGCCGCTACTCCGCCTGGCAGGAGGTGTACTCGATCGACGAGTCCTTCCTCGGCGTCGACGGCGACGTGGCGGAGCGGGCGAAGATCGGCCGGGCGATGCGGGCGGCCGTCGCGAAGAACGTCGGCCTGCCCGTCTGCGTCGGATTCGGGCCGAGCAAGACTCTCGCGAAGTTCGTCAACAAGGGCGGAGCGAAGAAGCACCCGCGCCTGGGGGGCGTCTGCGACACCGACTGGTACACGCCCGAGCAGCTCGACGCGCTCATGGCCTCGCAGCACGTCACCGAGCTGTGGGGAGTCGCCGGCCGCACCGGGAAGCGCCTCGCGGAGCTGTCCATCCACACCGTCCGCGACCTCCGCGACGCGGACCCCGCGCTGATCCGCAAGAAGTTCTCGGTCGTCCTGCAGCGCTCCGTCTACGAGCTGCGCGGCGTCGACTGCATCCCCCTCGAGGCCGCCCGCACCGTCCGCGACCAGCTGATCTTCTCCCGGTCGTTCGCCACTCCCGTGACGACGATCAGCGACATGGAGCAGGTGCTCTCCGTCTACGCGCAGCGCGCCGCCCACCGCCTCCGCGCTCAGGAGTCGGTCACCAGGACGATGAGCGTGTTCGCGTCGACGTCGCCGTTCGCGGACGCGCCCTCCGAGTCCGCCGGCGGCCTGGCCGGCTTCCCCGTCCCCACGGACGACCCGGTGGCGATGGTGAGGGCCGCGATCGGCACCCTGCGCCCGCGGCTTCGGGAGGGCGCGCGCTACGTGCGGGCCGGCGTCATCCTCACGAACCTGTCGCCGCGGCACTCGCACGCGCTGCTCGAGATCTTCGACACCGCCTTCGACACGAAGGGCCTCGGCGCCACCATCGACGCCGTGACCAAGCGCCACGGCCGGTCCGCGGTCGGCCTCGGGCTGGCGGGCATCCGCACGGGGCCGGTGTGGACGATGAAGCGCGACGCCCTCTCGCTCCGGGCGACGACGCACTGGGGCGAGCTGGCGACGGCCCACGCGCGGTGAGCCCGCCGGCGGGGAGATCGGGTCATCCGACGCGTAGGCGCCCGGGGCTCTCTCGGGCAGGCTCGTCGCCATCGACGAGTGTCGGTGCGGGGACGGCGGGAGGACCCATGGCCGAGAGCTGGCAGGACGCATCGGTGCGGGGCGTCGCGATGATCGAGAACGAGCTGGTCGTGCGGGACTTCCTCGAGGTGTGGAGCGCTCGCGACAGCCGCCAGCTCCTCCCGTTCCTGCATCCGGAGGTCGTCTACAGCGCGTCGAGCTCGCAGGAGATCGCGGGGCGGGCGCGGGTCCTCGAGATGTGCGACGAGGTCCATCGGGCGTTCACCGAGATCCGGATCGCCCTCGTCACGATCGCCGTCGCCGGCAGCGTCGTCCTCACCGAGCACGCCCTGCACCTCCGCTCGGACACGGGGGAGGGCCACTGGCTCCGCTGCTTCGGGAGCTACGAGCTCCGCGGCGAGCAGATCGTCACCTGGCGGCAGCTCCATGGGTGAGGGCCGCGCGTGACGGCGGTGACCGGCCCCGCGCGCCTCAGGCTCGCCCTGGTGCTGCTGGCCATCGCCTCGGGCGCGACCGACGCGTTCGCGTTCCTCCTGCTCGGCGGCATCTTCACCGCGAACATGACGGGCAACCTGGTGCTGCTGGGGCTGTACCCCCGCTCCGCCTGGCTGACGACCGCGGCCGGAGCGGTCACGGCGATCGTCTTCTTCGCCGGAGCGGTCTACGCCGGGTTCCGCACGACCCGGGCGCGCACGCCGTCGACCGGCGACGGGAGACGTCCGCTCCGCGCGATCGCGCTCGTGGGGGTCGTCCTGCAGCTCGCCGTCGCGGTCGCCTGGCCGACGGTGCAGGGCGGCACGTCGCTGCTCGTGGACTGCGCGTTCATCGCGACCAGCGCGGCGGCGCTGGGGCTGCAGACCGTGCTCGCGAAGCGGATCTCCGGCGCCGCCGGCCTGACGACCACGTTCGTCACGGGCACGCTCACGAGCCTGATGCAGGAACTCGCCGAGCGCTCGTCCGGGTCGAGGACCCTCCAGGCGCTCATCGTCGCGAGCCTCGCGGTCGGGGCCGTCGTCGGAGCGGCGACCGTGACGCTCGCCCCGGCCTGGGCTCCGACGCCGGCCCTCGTGCTCTCGGCGCTCGCCGTGGTGCTGCTCTTCGCACGCCGGACGCGAGCCGTGCCCGCGGGAGCGGAGCCCGGGGCCCCGCGTCCCGCGTGACCGGGATCAGGCGTCGAGCGCCCACTTCGGCCGGACCCAGTGGCAGGTGTAGCCGCCGGGGTGCTTGCGCAGGTAGTCCTGGTGCTCCTCCTCGGCGTCCCAGAACTCGCCGGCGGGCTCGACCTCGGTGACGACCGGTCCGGGCCAGCGGCCCGACGCGTCGATCTCGGTGATCGTCTGACGCGCGACCCTCTCCTGCTCAGGCGAGAGGAAGAGGATCACGGAGCGGTAGGCCGTGCCGATGTCGTTGCCCTGACGGTTCTTCGTCGTCGGGTCGTGCACCTGGAAGAAGAACTCGAGCAGGTCGCGGTAGGAGAGCTGCTCGGGATCGAACTCGATCTCGACCGCCTCAGCGTGGTCGCCGTGGTGGCGGTAGGTCGCGTTCGGCGTGCTGCCGCCGGCGTACCCGGCGCGGGTGCTGAAGACGCCCGGCATGTCGCGGATGAGCTCCTGGAGCCCCCAGAAGCATCCGCCCGCGAGGATCGCGCGCTCCTCGGCCATCAGACGCCTGCCTTCGTGTCGTGCGCGGACTCGCGCGGAGAGATCATCATGCGGGCAAGTCCATCACGACCGGGGACGTCGCGGCGAGCGTCGGACGACTCTCGGAGCAGACCGTCGGCGGGGGAGCCGAGCGTGTCCCGCCCGAGCGCTCCGTCACTGCGATCGGTACGCCGCCGGAGATGCACCGGTGGGAACGAGTCATCTGACCGGGTCGCTCCGGGTGCCCCCGTTCCTACGCTCGTCGGTACAACCGAGGAGAGAGCGGAGCGGACCATGGAGCAGCCGAACGTCGAGACGCGCAGTGCACGGCGGGTGATCGAGACCCTGACCGCCAACGGCGTGAAGTACGTCTTCGGGATCCCGGGAGCGAAGATCGACGCGGTCTTCGACGTCCTCGCCGACGAGGGGCCGGAGCTGATCGTCTGCCGGCACGAGCAGAACGCCGCCTTCATGGCCGCCGCGGTGGGACGGCTGACGGGCAGCCCGGGCGTCGTCCTCGTGACCTCCGGCCCCGGCACGACCAACCTCGCCACCGGCCTGCTCACGGCCAACACGGAGCAGGACCCGGTCGTCGCGCTCGCCGGGGCCGTGCAGCTCTCCGACCGCCTCAAGCGCACGCACCAGTCGATGGACGCGGCCGCCTTCCTCACCACCGTGACGAAGTACACGGTCGAGTCGACGGATCCGGACGACGTCTCGGAGGCGGTCAGCAACGCCTTCCGCGCCGCCGTCACCGAGCCCCGAGGCGCCGCGGCGGTCGTCCTCTCGGCCAGCGTGATGGCCGCGCCGACCTCGCAGGTCATCACCCGGGCGGCCACGGGGCCGACGAGCGGTCCGGCGCGCGCCGAGGACCTCACCCACGCCGCCGACCTGATCAACACCGCGGAGCGGCCCGTCCTCCTCGTGGGACTCCGCGCGTCGGAGCCGGCGACCGTGGCGGCACTGCGGGTCCTGATCAGCGAGACGGAGCTGCCGGTGATCGAGACGTTCCAGGCGGCCGGCCTCGTCTCCCGCGAGCTCGAGGACCACTACCTGGGCCGCGTCGGCCTGTTCAAGAACCAGCCCGCCGACCTCGCCCTCGCCGAGTCCGATCTCGTCGTCGCGATCGGCTACGACGCCGTCGAGTACGACCCGGTGATCTGGAACAGCGACGTCGACCGCCGGATCGTCCACATCGACTCCGTCGACGCCCCGCTGGACAACCACTACCTGCCGGCGCTGGAGCTGAAGGGCGATCTCGCGCAGACTGTCGCTGCCCTCACGCCGCTCGTCTCCGGCCTGCAGCTCGACGAGGACGCGGCCGACCGGGTCGCCCGGCACCGGAGCGAGCTGGAGCGGATCGACGACGCGGCGCGGACGGCCGAGGCGGCTCCCGGGACCGTCGATCCCGCCCGCCTCGTGCTCCTGATGCGCGACCTGCTCTCGGACGACGCCACCGTGGCCTGCGACATCGGCTCGAACTACATCTTCATGGCCCGGCACTTCCGCGTGTACGAGCCCAAGCACCTGCTCTTCTCGAACGGGCAGCAGACCCTCGGCGTCTCCTTCCCGTGGGGCATGGCGGCGAGCCTCCTGCGCCCCGGGACCCCGGTGGTCTCCGTCTCGGGCGACGGAGGGTTCCTGTTCTCCGCGACGGAGATCGAGACGGCGACGCGGCTCGGCCTCTCGTTCACGCACGTGATCATGCGGGACGACACCTACGACATGGTCGGCTTCCAGCAGCTGCTGAAGTACGGCCGCAAGTCCGGGGTCCAGCTCGGCGACTACGACATCGAGAAGTTCGCGGCGGCCTTCGGCGCCACGGGCAGGAGGGTGAGCGGCCTCGCCGAGTTCGAGGAGGCCTTCCGCGCCTCCCTGGCCGAGCCGGGCGTCTCGATCATCGACGTCGCGGTGGACTACAGCCGCAACGTCGACATCGCCGCCCACCTGGTCGAGGACGCCTTCGAATGAGCACGCACACGGTCGACTCGACCGACGACTACGCGATCTACCAGAGCTCGACCATGGCCGCGCTGCTGGCCGGGGTCTACGACGGAGACCTGACGATCCGCGAGCTGCTCACCCACGGCGACCTCGGGCTGGGCACCTTCAACCACCTGGACGGCGAGATGGTGATCGTCGACGGCGTCTGCTACCACCTGCGCAGCGACGGCTCCGTCCAGGTCGCGGACGGCGACGACCGGACGCCCTTCGCGGCCGTGCTGCCCTTCCACGCGACCACGACGTTCACGGTCGAGGAGCCGACCGGTCTCGCCGGCCTCACCCGGCTGATCGACGACGCGGTCGACGGCGGGAACATCCCCGTCGCCCTGCGGATCGACGGCCGGTTCACCGAGGTCCGCACCCGGACCGTCGGCGCGCAGACCGAGCCGTACCCGCCCCTGATCGAGGCGACCGCCCACCAGAGCGTGACCGGCATCGCCGACACCCGCGGCACGATCGCGGGCTTCCGCACTCCGCAGTTCGAGCAGGCCGTGTCGGTCCCCGGGTACCACCTGCACCACGTCGACGACGCCCGAGAGAAGGGCGGGCACGTCCTCGACGTGACCGTGGCCGAGGTGACGGTCTCGCTCACGACCGTCGCCGGACTGCACCTCGCGCTCCCGGAGACGGACCAGTTCCGCCGGGCGGACCTGGCGATGAAGGACATCGCGGCGCAGGAGGCGCGAGCAGAGGGGTGAGGCGGATGGGACGTGCGGGGAGACGGGCCGGCCGCGACCCGTCTCCCCGGATGCCCGTCAGGGCGCGAGCTCCTCGCGGACGATCGCCGCTCCCGCGCTCAGCGCGCTCAGCTTCCCCCAGGCGAGGTCGCGGGGCAGCGGCGCCATGCCGCAGTTCGTGCTCGGGAGGAGCAGGTCCGCGTCGACGAACCGGAGGGCGCGGCGCAGGGTGTCGGCGACCTCCTCGGGCGTCTCGACGGTCCCGCTCGCCACGTCGATCGCTCCGAGCATGACCTTCTTGCCACGGACGAGCTCGATCAGCTCCATCGGCACGTGGGAGTGGTGGCTCTCCAGCGAGACGATGTCGAGCGAGGACTGCTGGAGGAGCGGCAACGACTCCTCGTACTGCCGCCACTCCGACCCGAGGGTCGCCTTCCAGTCGGTGTTCGCCTTGATCCCGTAGCCGTAGCAGATGTGCACCGCGGTCTCGATGCGGAGTCCCTCCGCCGCCCTCTCCAGCGCGGCCACACCCCAGTCGTGCACCTCGTCGAAGAAGACGGTGAAGGCGGGCTCGTCGAACTGGACGATGTCGACTCCGGCGTCCTGGAGGGCTCGCGCCTCCTCGTTGAGGATGGTCGCGAACTCCCACGCCAGCTTCTCGCGGCTCCCGTAGTGCCGGTCGGAGAGGGTGTCGATCATCGTCATCGGGCCGGGCAGCGCCCACTTGATGGGCTGATCGGTCTGCTCGCGCAGGAACCGGGCGTCGTCGGCGAACACGGGCCTCTCGAGCCCCACGGCGCCGACGACGGTCGGCACGCTCGCGTCGTACCGGTCGCGGATGCGCACCGTCTCGCGCCGCTCGAAGTCGACGCCCGTGAGGTGCTCGATGAACGTCGTGACGAAGTGCTGCCGGGTCTGCTCCCCGTCGCTGACGATGTCCAGGCCCCGGTGGTGCTGCTCGTGGACAGCGGCGCGCAGGGCGTCCTGCTTGCCCTCGGCCAGGGCGTCGCCGGTCAGCCGCCACGGGGACCACAGGGTCTCCGGCTGCGCGAGCCACGACGGCTTCGGCAGGCTGCCGGCGATCGAGGTGGGCAGGAGCGGGAGGGCCGCCGAGGCTCCGCGCGCGCTCATCGGACCGCTCCCGCGTACTCGGCGGCCCACTGCCGCAGCCGCTCCCCGTGCGGCTTCATGAGATGCTCCTCCGCGAACCGCCCCTGCTCGACCGCGAGCCGGCCGCGCTCCTCGCGGTCGTAGGAGACCGCGGGCCGCACGTAGTCCTGCTGCTCCAGGTCCGGCCGGTAGACGTCGGCGGCGGCCGAGCGCGCGCCGTAGATCTCGGGCCGGTAGATCCTCTGGAACGTCTCCATCGTGCTGATGGTGGCGATGAGCTGGAGGTCCGAGTAGTCCTCCAGCAGGTCGCCGCCGCAGTAGAACGCGAGCGGCGCCGTGCTGCCGGGCGGCATGAAGAAGCGGACCCCGAGGCCCATCTCCGCGAAGTACCGGTCGGTCAGCGAGAGCTCGTCCTGCCGGTACTCGACGCCGAGGATCGGATGGAGGGTCCCGGTGCGCCGGTACGTCCTGCTCGTCGAGACGCTGATGCAGATGACGGGCGGCGTCGACGAGAGCTCCGCGTACTGCGCGGAGTCCCGGAAGTGCTGGAAGAGCGCGCCGTGCAGGACGCCGAAGTCGTCGGGGACGGTGAAGCCGGCCTGCGCGGCGTTGACCGCCGGCAGCCGCACGCTGAAGTCGTGGTCGCGGAGGTAGGAGGAGAAGTTGTTCCCCAGTGTCCCCGGCTGACATCGGCCGGTGCGGCGGTCGAGGATCCGGGTGCGCAGGACCTCCAGCAGGGGGAACTCCCGGTCCTCGCCGTCCGTGGTGAGCCGCAGCCCGACGGAGACGATGTCGAGCCCGACCGTGTAGCGGCCGCGGCTCGGATCGTCGCCCGGCACGAGATCGTTCAACCGGTCGTCGATCATCCGCAGCGCGGTCCGGAGGTTCTCCCGGCGGCGCTCGCCGCGGGCCAGATTCGCGAAGTTGGTGGTGATCCGGGAGCTCCGGGCCGGCGAGTAGTCCTCGTCGAAGGGGGTGAGGGTGATGCTGAAGGCGGGTTCGTTCGTCATGATCGGCCGATCGGTAGGAGGGACAGGGGCGGGGGCGGGTCCCCTACGTCCCGAAGAGGTTGGCGCGGGTCCCGCCGGGAGCGAGCTCGTCGCGGAGGATCCCGCGGCGGCGCAGGACGGGGACGAGGTCGTCGAGCATCCGGTGCAGGGTGACCGGGTGCAGGTCCCCGGAGAGGAGGAGCCCGTCGCTGCCGCCGTCGTCGCCGAGCTCCTCGACGAAGTCGGCGAACTCCTCCGCGGTGCCGACGAAGCCGGCGCGCTCGGCGACGCGGCCCTTGCGCGCCTTCCTTGTCAGCAACTCCCGCAGCGGAGCGTCCTCCGTGCCGCCGTAGAGGCCGGCGATGGTGCCGTGCGAGACGTGCTCGCCGAACACCGACCGCGGGACGGGGAGGTCCAGGTCCAGCCCGGTGAGGTCGGTCTCCAGGTCGCTCGACCAGCCGAGCGCGATCCGCCGCAGCGCGTCCTCGTCGGGGTGGCGCGACGCCTCGACGACGCGCGCGGCCTCCTCCGGGCTCGACACGATCTCGGGCTTCACGACGAAGAGCACGCGCAGGTCGTCCGCGGTCCGCCCGTGCTGCTCGGCCGCGGCGAGCACGCGCGCCCGGTAGTCGCGCACCGCCCGGGCCTCCAGAGGGGCGAGCGCGAGCTGCACGTCCGACTGCGTGCCGGCGAAGGCCAGGCCGCGCGGAGACCCGCCGGGGGAGACGACGATCGGGTCGCCGTTCTCGAAGGGGACGGCGTTCAGGGGTCCGTCCACGCGGAAGTGCTCCCCGCGGTGGCGGAACGCGTCGATCCGGGTGCCGTCGGCGTAGCGGCCCGACCCGGGGTCGGCGATCAGCGCGCCCTCGCCCCAGCTGCGCCAGAGCCGGCGGACGACCGCCATCCACTCGTCGGCCCGGTCGTAGGCCGCGTCGTGCGACAGCGGCTCCAGGCCCACGTGGCGGGCGCTGCCGACGTCGGTGACCAGGTTGATCCCGAAGCGGTCGGAGCTGAGGTGCTGCAGCGTCGCCGCCTGCCGGGCGGCGAGGTACGGGGGCGTGATGCCGGCGTTGATCGTCGGTGCCAGCCCGATCCGCTGGGTCGCCGCGAACAGGTACGGCGCCAGGAGGAGCGGATCGTGCTTCGGCCCGCCGTACGCTCCCCGTACCCGCAGGTCGAGCGTCTCCGGGGAGCCGAGCGAGACGGCGTCCTCCATCACGATCAGCTCGAAGCCGGCCTGCTCCAGCTCGCGGGCCGACTGCTGGTAGAGGCCGGGCTTCGTCCAGTCGTGGTTCCACTCCCGGTAGGGGTGCCCCCACCCCTGCGGGCCGAAGCCCCGGGAGAAGAACCAGCCGAAGTGCTGACGGCGCGCCACGCTCACACCTCCGCGAGCGCGGGGAGGGCGTGTGCGCGCACCGCGGCGAGCCCGCGCTCGAGGTCGCGGAGGAGGTCGTCGACGTCCTCGATCCCGATCGACAGCCGGAGGAGCCCGGGGTGGATCCCGGCGGCGGCGCGCTCGGCGGGGGTGCGTCCGGCGTGGGTGGTCGACGCGGGGTGCAGCACCAGCGAGCGCACGTCGCCGAGGTGGGTCATGTGGCTGAACAGCTCGACGGCGTCGATGAAGGCGGCCGCGCCCGCCTCGCCTCCGGCCACGGTGAAGGAGAAGACGGAGCCCTGCCCGCGGGGGAGCAGCCGCTGCGCGAGGGCGAACGACGGGCTCGACTCCAGGCCGGAGTAGTCGACCGACACGACCTCGGGCCGCCCCTCGAGGAAGCGGGCGACGGCGAGGGCGTTCGCGGAGTGCCGCTCGACCCGCAGCGACAGCGTCTCGACGCCCTGCCGCAGCAGGAAGGAGTTCAGCGGTGACGGCGTCGGTCCGAGGCGGGAGACCACGATGTCCCGCGTGTACGAGACGAAGGCGCGCCGGCCGTGCTGCTCGGTCCAGCTGCGGCCGCCGAACGACCGCTCCTCCTGGTTGAGGTGCGGGAAGAGCGCGGGGCGCGCCGCCCAGTCGAACGTGCCGGCGTCGACGATCACGCCGCCGAGGGCGGAGCCGTGCCCGGCGAGGAACTTGCTGGTCGAGTGCACGACCACGTCGGCACCGTGCTCGATCGGGCGGAGGAGGTACGGGGTCGCGAGCGTGTTGTCGACCACGAACGGCAGCCCGTGCCGGTGCGCGATCGCGGCCAGCGCCGGGAGGTCCAGCAGATCGTTCTTCGGGTTGGGGATCGGCTCGCCGAAGAGGACCCGGGTGTCGGGCCCGATCCGCCGCTCCCACTCGCCGAGGTCCGACGCGTCGTCGACGAAGTCCACGCCGATCCCGAGCCGACCGAAGTTCTGCACCAGCAGCCCGCGGTTGCCCTCGTAGAGGCGGCGCGACGAGAGCACCCGGTCGCCGGCCTGCAGGATCCCCAGGAGAGCGGAGGCGGTGGCCGCCTGGCCGCTCGCCACCAGGATCGCCTCGGCGCCGCCCTCGAGATCGGCGAGCCGACGCTCGACCTCCTCGGTGGTCGGGTTCCCGTTGCGGGTGTAGAGGTAGCCCTCGTCCTCGCCGGCGAACCGCTCGCGGGCGTGCTCGAAGCTGTCGAACACGAAGCCGGCGCTGAGGTGCACGGGCGTGACTCGCGCTCCGTGGGCGCCGTCGGGCGCGGCACCGGCGTGCACCTGGCGCGTGGTGAAGCCGGCCGCCGCGGAGGCACGGTCTTCGGGCGCCGGGGTCGAGGTCGCGGCGCTCGCCGCAGTGGTCGCTGTGGTCGCCGCAGCGGTGGTCGCGGTGGTCGCCGGTGCAGTGATCGTCACGGTGTGCTCCTGTCCAGACGCCCGGAAGGCGGATGCCGGGAGCCTGTCAGGCCGAGGGGAGTGCGCGCCGGATCGTGACGGAGTGTGACTGCGAGGGCGCGTCGTCGCGGGTCGTGGACGTCGACCGCTCGGAGTCCGCGGGTCGTGACTCAGCTGTGCGTCGTGTTCGCCCGGATCTCCTCGACGGACAGCTCCGGCGCACCGCCCGCCGCAGCCGCCGGGTCCATCCAGACGAAGTCCCAGTGGTGGCCGTCGAGGTCGTCGAAGCTCTTCGAGTACATGAACCCGTGGTCCTGCTCGCCGGCCGGGGTCGCGCCCGCGGCGAGGGCCTTCCCGTGGAGGGTGTCGACCTCCTCCCTGCTGTCGGCGCTGAGGGCGAGCTGCACCTCGGTCGAGGTGGTGGCGTCGATGATCGGCTTGCTGGTGAACTCGGCGAAGAACTCCCGCGTGAGCAGCATCGCGGTGATCGTGTCGCTGATCACCACGCTGACGGCGTTCTCGTCGCTGAAGCCCTCGTTGATCGAGTAGCCGAGCGATTCGTAGAAGGCCCTCGCCCGGGCGAGATCGGCGACGGCCAGGTTGACGAAGAGCATGGTGGGCATCGGTGCACCGTTCCTGTCGGGACGCCGGTGGCGCGCCGCCGCCGGTCGTGACTGCATGATGATGACCGGCCGGCGGCGGTGTCAAGGAAGCGCTGCCGGGAAGGCGGTGGATGCCCGGTGCGGGGCGACCGGCGGAGGACGCGGCGCACGGATGCCGCGCATCTGCTGGACTGGCCTCGAGCACCGCAGCACGAGCAGGAGGGAGCGGACGTGATCCGGATCCTCGTTCCCACCGTCCTCGCGGCCGCCCTCCTCGCGGCCGGCTGGACCGCGATCGGACCCTCGCATCCGGTCTTCGCCGCGGTCGCGCAGATGGTCCTCACCAGCTGGGCGGCACTGACCTTCGGCGGGCGCACGCGTCCGCTCGAGCAGTCCTGGTTCGACGTGGGTCGCCGCGAGCCGGCGCTGCTGCGAGCGCTCGGGGTCGGCGTCTTCGGCCGGCTGCTCGACGTCGTCGGGTGGAACCGCCTCGTCACCCGCGAGCGCGGCTTCGACGGCACGCGCGCGGGACTGACCGCTCTCGATCAGCACACCCGCCGCTCCGAGGCGGTGCACCTCGCGTGCACGGCCGTCGGAGTCGCGCTCGCCCTCGCCGCGACAGTCACGGGTGCGACGGGCGGCGCGGCCTGGCTGCTCGGGTCGACGATCGCCGTCCAGCTCTACCCCGCGCTGCTGCAGCGGCTGGTGCGGGCGCGCATCCAGCGGGCGGGGCGGGCGGCGCGCGGTGCACTTCGCGTCGCGGACTCGGGAGACAGCGCCCCCGGCGGCGGACCGACCACGGCTCTGGAAGGGCGGTGATCACGGGGTCACCGACGCGCCGCGATCGTCACCGGGATCGGCCAGGGGATGGCGGCGCGCGAGGACATCGCGAGCCACGTCGGGCGGATCGCGCCGGTCGTCCTCCGCCGCCGTCAGCAGGAGAGCGAGGGCCGTGTCGGCGGGGATCCGCTGCGCTGCGCTGATGAAGCCGACGGCCTGCAGCACGGCGATCGTCCCCGGCGTGAGCGGGGCGCGGGACGCCGCCCAGCGACGGACCTCGGCGTCGTCCGTGTCCTCGGTCAGAGCGTCGGCCAGGAGGCGTGGAGGGAGGGCATGGGCGGGCCGGTCAGTACCCGAAGCCGTGCTCGAGCTCGACGTCGAAGGTGACGTCGTCCTCGCTCGGCTGCACGGGGAACACTCCCGTGAGCGTCCTGGTGCGTTCGCGGATGCGGGCGACCTCGGCCGTGTTGTCCGGCTCCGGGAGATCGGAGGGAGTGGTCTCGGCGACCAGGGCGGCGCCGGCGTTGAGCAGGAACACCGCCTGCACGGTGCCGCCGTCGCCGCCGATGCCGGTGTACTCCACGCGGTCCGCCGTGCTGCTCACGGCGAGGGCGACGCCGTACTCGATCAGAGCGTCCGCCGCGTCGTCTCCGACCAGCATCGTCTTGTTCGCGAAGTGGAGATGCTTCATGCCCCCAGCGTGCGCAGCGCCGAGGCCGACGGGGGAGAGACTTGACAGCTCCTGGTGCGGTCGACAGACGCGACCGCGGCACCCGGTGACGCCCGGTCGCGCCCGGTCGTCCTCGGCGTCGCCGAGACGGCACCCGTGGCGTCGGCCGTCCTCTGAGCAGGTCCGCGTCACAGCGACGTGGATCGACGGACCCGTGCTGATGTCGGCCGCCGAGACACCCGGCCGAGAGCAGGGCGACGTGACAGGCGGTGTCAGCGGGACATGCGCCGACGCCCGCGCCGCTTCTCCCCTCTGAGGATCAGGGCCGCGAGGAACGCGGCGAGGACTGCGCCGATGGTGTTCATGAACCAGTCGTTCGTGTCGCAGGAGCGGCCGATCGCCGGAACGCCCGCCTGGACCAGCTCGATCAGGGCGGACAGGCCGGAGACGGCGGCGGCGACGAGCAGGGGCCGGCCGACCGCGACCGCGAGCAGCAGGGCCCCGGGGAGCAGGAGCGCGATGTTCGCGAGGGTGTCGATGCCGTCGAACGGCACCGAGAACTGCACGGTGCAGAAGACCCGCGGCGTCCCGTCGGGCGGATACACGGTCAGCGCGATCCCCACGACGAAGGCGAGCGCGGCGAGGACGAGAAGAGACCTTTCCGCGCCGCGCCGGTGCAGCAGCCAGGCGATCGCCGTGACCACCGCGACCGCGATCCAGAAGGCGATCGGGACGAGCGCGGCGTGGTCGACGAGGAATGTGCTGATCACGGTGCTCCGCTTCGAGGTGTCGGGGTGGCGGGAGAGGAAGAGGTCTTCCGTTGACGGACGGCCCGCTCACTCCAGGTCGGCCTGTGCCGACAGCCGGCAGGCCTTCGGCGCGAGTCAGCTCCGGAGGGGAGAGCCTGCTGCGTCGAAGCGGTAGCCGCCGAAGGCGCCGCTGAGCAGCGGGCGCGCCGTCGCGATCGCGGCCTGGACCCGGGGGAGGGCGAGGGAGGCCCGATGCGCCTCGGCGCTCTCCCACAGCTCGACGACGAAGACGGTGTCGGGCTGCTCGTCGTCGACCCCGACCTCGTAGAGCAGGCAGCCGGCGTCGACGAGGTCGTCGTTGTGCTCGGTGAGGACGGCGACGAGCTCGTCGCGTCTGCCGGGGACGGCCCCGAGGGTGCCGACGTTCACGAAGGTCATGCCGCGAGGGTACCGCCGAGGACACCGGCGGCGGGTGGCCGTCTCGCCGGTCGGAGTGCGGTCGGGACGTCACGCTGGACGGAGTCGCCGTGCTCCCGCCTGCGAACCGCAGACCGGTCGCGGTCGGCCCGAGGCCACGCCGGCTCGGGAGGATCGCGTCGCGAGAGAGGATCCCCGGTGGTCTCCGCGATCCCCGTCGGGTCCCACCGGCCAGGCATGGGCGTGCTCGGACCGACGGAGTGCGCCCGATCAGCCGGCGGGCCTGCTGAACAGGTTGACGACGTTCCCGTCCGGGTCGCGGACGAGGGCGGAGCGGTTGCCCCACGGCATGGTGCTCGGCGGGAGCACCACGTCCTCGCTCCGGGGTCCGAGCCCGGCGAAGGCGCGGTCGACGTCGGGCACCTCGAACTCGAGCAGGACGGAGCGGTTCGACGCGGGGACGACGGCGCCGTCCAGCACGGCGACCGTCGAGGTGTGGGCGATCGCGAGGGTCGCACCCGCTCCCGTGAACTGCGCGAAGACCGGCGCCGGGCGCTCGGCCGGTCGGCCGACGACCTGCTCGTAGAAGGCGACGAGGGCGTCGAGGTCGTCGGTGACGATGCGGAGGGAGGTGAACGACATGGGGCTCCTTCAGGGGCGGGGATCAGGTGGAGGCACCAGGCTCGCCGGTCGCCGCGACACCGTCCTGTCGGTGTTTCCGCAGATCGTCCGCGTCTCCGCGAGGCCAGCGGGGCCCGTCCCCGGAGCGGGTCAGCCGTCGACGACGGACCGCAGCCGGCCGTACTGGAGCGCGAGGTCCTCGGCCCGGAGGGTGCGCTGCGGAGGCCGCTCGTCGGTCACCTCGACCGACAGCATCCGGTCGCCGCGGAACGCCCTGACCCCCTCCCGCAGCCGGCACCACGCGATCAGGTACCAGTGCTCCTCCTTCCCTATCGAGCCGAGCGGTTCGACGTCTCGGACCGACTCCGCGCCGCTGCTGTCGCGGTAGCGCAGCCGGACGACTCGATCCGCTCGGAGGGCCGTCGCGAACTCCGCCGGGACGGCCGCCTCCTCCTCGCTCTCGAGGAAGTGCACCCGGGAGGCGACCGCGCCGGCGCGGGCGGCCACGTCGTCCGGCAGGACCGCGAGCGTCTTCCGGGCAGCGGTCCTGGCTGCCTGCCGGAACGGACTGCGCTGCAGCGCGCTGAGGCCGATCAGCACCGCGACGGCCTCCTCCACCGTGAACCCGGCCGGACCGAGGGTCGCGGACGCGTCGATGACGTAGCCGCCCGTGCGGCCGGGCTCCGCCCAGATCGGCAGACCCGCCTGCTGCAGCGCGGACAGGTCCCGCTCGATGGTCCGCACCGACACCTCGAACCGCTCGGCGAGACGGCGCGCGCTCCGCGGCCGGGGCGAGACCGCCCGCAGCTCCTCGACGAGCCCGTAGAGACGATCGGTGCGGTTCACCCGACCATCATCCGCCCGGGGCCGCCGCGAGCGGCCGCAGCGCTGGGCTCAGTACTGCGCCTGCTCGTGCACCTCGACCGAGCCGTAGAGGGGGGCGCGTCGGGCGTACCGCACGGCGTCGTCCCGGGTCGGGCAGTCGAGCAGGTAGTAGCCGACGAGGGCGGACCGCTCCTCCGCTCGGGACGGGGCCGGAGTGCCGCCTTCTCTTCGCGCCGCGGTCAGATCCGTCTCGACGGAGACGTCCCCGGAGGCGTCGGCGAAGCGTCCGGAGTCGACGAGGACGCCGTCCGCCTTCAGCGACGCGTCGTAGTCCGCCCAGGCCGCGTAGTCCTCGGGGGTATCGCCCCCGGCGTAGCTGCCGTCGGACCGCATCACGAGCATGACCTTCATCGCGCCTCCTGGTCCATCCGACCACCGTTCCCCCGGCGGCCGCCTCCGCGGTCGGATCGCCCCCGGGATCCGGCGCGCCGAGTCTCCGACCATTCCGGGTCGAGGCGACCGTGCGGGGAAGGGATCGCTACGGAGCGGGATCGTCTGCGCCGAGGGCCTGCTGGAGGAGCCGGAGCGCCTTCGGCCCGACTCCGTGGAGGGTTGCGAGACGGTCGAGGCCCACCCGCCTCACGTCGTCCAGATCGTGCACGCCCGCGTCCTCGAGCGCACGCGTGGCCGGGGCGCCGACGGCGGGAAGCGGTCGCGGATCCCTGCGTCCGACACGACGAACCGGTCGGCCACCCGACAGCCGATCCGGCTCGGCGCGGGTCGCGCTCGCGACTCTGCGTCTCAGGGCGTCGACGAGTGCCGCCACCGAGGCGTCCGGTACGGCACGAGTGACGGCCAGGACGGTGCGCTCGAGGGGCGGGTGCAGTCCGACGGCGACCATCCCGTGCGCGAGGGCGCTCCGCGGGACGGGGGCGGCCCCGACACCGGCGGAGGCGAGGGCGGCGGCCTGCTGCACGGACCGGGTCTGGAGGGCGTAGGAGACGAGCACTCCGGCTCCCGCGAGCCGCTCGGCCAGCCAGGCGCCGTACCCGTTCGACGCGTCCACGCCGATCAGGCCTCCCGCCTCACCGAGCTCGGCCATGGGGAGCCGGCCCGCCGAGACCTCTCCGGCGGGCCGGCCGACGACGACGATCTCCTCCGTCCCGAGGCGCTCGACGTGCAGTCCGTCCACCGTCGCCGGCCCGGGGACGACGACGAGGTCGAGGAGGCCGGCGCGCAGGTCCTCGATCGAGGTGGCGGCGCTGGTCGTCTCGACGAGCTGCAGCGGCGTGCGTCCGTCGGCGTTCCACCGGGTGACCACGGGGACGAGGAAGGGCAGGGTGAAGCTCTCGGCGACGGCGAGCCGGATCGGCTGCTCCGCGTCCGCCGTCCGCGCGGCCGCCACGGCGCGTTCGGCGGCGTCGACGGCGAGGCGGGCGTGCTCGACGAGCGCGCGACCGTACCGGGTGAGGGTCGCGCCGCCAGGGTTCCGGTCCACGAGGGGCACTCCGACTTCGCGCTCGAGGGACGCGACCTGGTGGGAGACCGCGGGCTGCGAGAGGTGCAGCGTGCGCGCGGTCGCGCCGATCGATCCGACCCGCGCCAGCGTCACCATCACCTCGAGGGCTCGAAGACTGGGCATAGACGAACTCTATCCCTGACCTCAGATATACGACGGTCGTTTATGGACTGATGGTGTCCGTCCCCTGGTTGTCACGAACGAAGGAGCCGCACCGGCTCCTCGACAGGGAGGCACCATGAACGAGAAGAAGAACCGCGTGCTCGTCGTCGGAGGGGGATCCGGCATCGCCCGCGCTCTCGTGCGCGAGCTGCTCGCGAAGGGCGATGAGGTGATCGTCGGCGGGCGTCACCCGGAGGCACTCGGTGATGACGCGATGGAGTTCGGAGACCGGTTCCGGTCCCTTCCGATCGACCTCGCCGACGAGGCGAGCATCGCCGCGGCCGCGCACCTCGGGCCGCTCGACTTCGTCGTGTCGTTCGCGGCGGCGCACGCGAACGGCCCGGTCCGCGAGCTGGAGCGCGACGCCGTCCTGACGGCGTTCGACGCGAAGGTCATCGGGCCGATCCTGCTCGCCAAGCACCTCGCCTCCTCGATCCGGCCGGGCGGCGGCTTCCTCTTCTTCTCCGGTGTCGCGGCGTGGAGGCCGTCGGCGGGGCTCGTGGTGATGGCGACGACCAACGGAGCGGTGTCCTTCCTCGTCGAGGCGCTCGCGGTCGAGCTCGCTCCGGTCCGCGCGGTCGCGATCTCGCCGGGGATCATCGACTCCGGCGCCTGGGACGCACTGGGCGAGCAGGAGAAGTCAGCGATGTTCGCTGAGACCGCGGCCGGGAACCCCGTTCGCCGGATCGGCTCGGTCGACGACATCGTCTCGGCCGTCCGCTTCGCCATGGACAACACGTTCGTGACCGGGACGACGCTGCACGTCGACGGCGGCGGGCGGCTCGCATGAACCGCCGCGCACCCCTCCTCGCCGTCGGTCTCGCCGCACTCCTCGCCACCGCCGGCTGCGCGAGCACGGTCGCGACGGAGGACCCGGCCGCGGCGGTGAGCGGCGACGACGGCCTCGTGCAGCCCGGGACCGTGCATCTGGGGGACTCGAGCGTCGAAGCGAGCCGACCCGTCGTCCTCCGCGCGCAACAGCTCTACTCCTTCTGGAACACGGGCGACGAGACCTGGCTCGAGCTCGCCGTCGACGACTCCTTCCTCGACCGCACCCTCCCGACGGGGCGACCCCAGGGAGTCGAGGGGCCGATCACCGCCTCGGAGCAGTTCCGCGCGGCGGTGCCCGACCTGGCGTGCTCGCTCGACGACCTGTACGTCACGGGCGACACCTTCACCGCGCGCCTGACCTTCACCGGCCACTTCACCGGCGTCTCCGGCGGAGTCCAGGGCCAGGGCCAGCCGATCGAGTTCGGCGCGATCGACATCCAGCACGTCGGCGCGAGCGGGCGGATCGTCGAGGACTGGCACCTCGAGGACGACCTGACCTTCCAGCAGCAGGCGGGCCTGCTGCCGGCACCCGCCTCCTGATCTCCCCTCCGACAGGCGACCGTCCTGCACGAGACCGTTCGTTGCCGTCGTGGGCCCGCGATCGATGGTGGTCTCCGGATCCGGCGGGCGCAGGAGCGCGGGACACGAGTCGTGTCACGGTCGTCCGCTCAGGAGGCGCGTCGTCCATCCGGCCAGCGCGGAGACGGCGGTTCGCGACAGCTCGGCGCCGGGCATCATGCTGGTGAACCCGTGGAACGCGCCGGGCCAGACGTGGAGCTCCGCCTGGACTCCGGCTTGCCGCGTCGAGACGGTCGAATCGCCGTCGTCGAGCATCGGGGAGATCAGGACCTCTGCCCGGTCCGTTCACCGGGGCGGGGTCGAGGGAGAAGCCCCTCCGCCGCGACGAGCGGCAGAACAGCACGTGCGGGCCGCTTCGAACGGCCGGCAGATGCGAGCACGTCGAGGGAGCACCGGTGCGCGAGGTTCACGGAGGGCACCCGATCGACGTGTCGTCACTGGTCCACCCCCGCTCGACCCTCAAGCGGTTCGGACCTCTACCGTTGCACCCGTGCCCCTCCTTCTCGCCGACCTGCTGTCGTGAGAGCGCTCGTCGCCTGGCTCGAGCACCGCCAGATCCCGCTCTACCTCGCCGCGATCGCCGCCGGCGCCGCTCTCGGACTGCGGCTGCCCGCCGCGCACCACCTCGAGGTCGCGATCGAACCGGTGCTCGCGCTGCTGCTGTTCGCCACGTTCCTCGGGGTCCCGTTCGCCGCGATCGCGCGGTCTCTGCGCGACGGCCGCTTCCTCGTCGCGGTCGGGGTGCTGAACTTCGTCGTCGTGCCGCTCGTCGCCTACGGGCTGTCCCGATTCGTCGCCGACACTCCGGTGCTGCTGTTCGGGGTCCTCCTGGTGCTCCTGACGCCGTGCATCGACTACGTGATCGTGTTCGCCGGGCTCGCCGGAGGGGCGTCCGACCGGCTGCTCGCCGCCGCACCGCTGCTGATGCTCGCGCAGATCCTCCTCCTCCCCGTGTATCTGCTGCTCTTCATCGGTCCTGCGGGGGTGGCGGTGGTCGACGCCGGTCCGTTCGCGCGGGCGTTCCTGCTGCTGATCGTGGTGCCGTTGTCTGCGGCCGGGCTGGTGCAGGCCCTCGCGCGCCGACACGTGTCCGGCCGGATCGTCGAGTCCACGATGCTCGGGCTCATGGTGCCGCTCATGACGGCCACGCTCTTCACCGTCGTCGCCTCCCAGGCCGGCGCCGTGGGCGCCTCGGCCGGCCGGCTTCTCGTCCTCGTCCCGCTCTACGCGGGATTCCTCGTGGTCATGACCGCTCTGGGGCTCGGTGCTGGACGCGTCTTCCGACTCGACGTGCCCGCGACGCGCGCCCTCGTGTTCAGCGGCGCGACCCGCAACTCGCTCGTCGTGCTGCCCCTCGCACTCGCGCTCCCGGCACCGCTGTCGCTCGCGCCCGTCGTCATCGTCACGCAGACTCTCGTGGAACTCGTCGGCATGGTCGTCCTCGTCCGACTGCTCCCTCGGCTCGCCCGAGACCGAGCAGCGCGGGCCGGCCCGGTCTGACGCGGACTCACCAGCGCCCGAGACGACTCGGGCCTGCAGAAGGGTCGCCCGGGGAGTCGCCCGGGAGGTATTCGCCGGTCAGTCCTTCTCCGGTCTGCCCGCAGTCCCCGCGTCAGCGGGCTCATCGGCCGGGGCGACAGGAGCTGCGGACTCGACCGCGGTGGGCTGGACCTCGGCTGATCTCGCATTCCTGGCGGCGAGGCGCTTCTTCTGGGACTTTCCGGTGCTGAACGGGCTCACCCACAGCCAGGAGAAGCGCCGCAGCGACTGGAAGATGAACAGCGACGCCCAGAGGGAGAACACCGTCAGGGCGACCGGGAAGACCGTCGCCGGAAGGGGTGGGACATTCGTCTCGCCGAGCAGGGGGACGAATGCGACGACGACCGCGATCACGAAGAGGTGCAGGAGATAGATCTGGAAGCTCTGCTGCCCCATGGTGACGAAGATCTTCAGTGCGCGGACCTTGACGAGGTACTGGGAGCCGGCGATGCCCGCGATGATCGCGACCGAACTGGCGATCAGGATGACGCCCGGAATGCGGTTGGCGTCGAAGGCGACGATCACCGCGATGATGCCGAGGTAGGCCACCGCGAGCGCGAGCGCCTGCCAGAGCTTCACGCGAGCGGCGAAGCGGTAGAACGTGCGGGGGATGAACATCGCCACGAGGAAGAAGATGAAGTTCTGGAGCACCCGGTCCCAACCGATGTTGTCGGTGTCCAGCAGGCCGGTGGTCGTCGCCGCGACGGCCAGCAGCCCGGCCACCGAGAGCTGGATCCATCGGGGCACCTTGCGGATCAGCCAGGCGAGGATGCTGAAGATCGCGAGAGCCCAGATGAACCAGTAGCTGCTCGACGGCAGGATGGGGAGCACCAGCACGTTGAGCGGGTCCGTCGGCGAGGTCGCCTCCGACCGTGAGAACGGGACGATGAGGTAGAAGACGACCCGGATGAACGACCACAGCAGGTAGAGGTACACCAGCGCGAGAACTCGGCGGCGCCACAGTTCGGCGAACGTCCACGTCAGCATCCGGGCGGCCGTGAGGCCCGCGATGAAGAAGAACACGGGCATGGGGAAGTAGAGGAGCACCGTGCGGAGCTTCGGGACGTAGCCCGCGAGATCGAAGAATCCCAGGAACAACGACGAGTGGTAGAGCACGACGAGGCTGATCGCGATGCCCTTGGCGAAGTCGATCCACTCCCGCGACTCGGGGCGCTTCACCACGGCGCCGGTCGTGCTCGACCCGGTCATCCGCCGCTCCTCGCGTGGGCGCACACGGCGCGATCACTGTTCACCGATTGCTGCGGATCCATTGCGCCCCCAAGATGTCGAATTCGAACCGGATGCGAATGAGCCCCCGGTTCATTCCCCGTACGGGTCCTGAGAGTACGGGAAAGTATCCGATCACGGACGAGTCGATGGAGTATCGAGGCGGCAAGGGAAGTCCGGACGCCTCGCAGCAGCCTGTCCGCGGGTATCGCCCGTCCGATCCCGGAGTCGCTCGGTGGATCGGGACGGACGGCGGAGGATCGCAGACGAATGGACAGTCCAGAGACGTGCAGACGGCGCTTTCGTCCAGCTCTCGGGACCTCGGACCCGAAGAACGAGACGAAACCGGCGTGCGGCCAGGACACCTCGACCTCTCCGGCATACTCCATGACGTGAACGACGCCACCACCGCCCCCAGTCTCGACGGCCGCGAGTTCGTGATGACCTCCTCGACCAACAGCGCGGTCGACCCGGAGTCGCCGTCGCGGTTCCACTACTCCGAGCGCGACGGAGTGGTCTGGGGCGACTACGTCGGCGACACCGTGACCTTCGGCCGGTTCGTGGGCACGCGCACGGGCGACGCCCTGCAGGTCTCGTTCGTGCACCAGCTGATCGACGGTGGGACCGTGGTCAGCGGCACCGGCGGCAGCCGCGTCGAGCTCGACGGAGAGGGCCTGCTGCGGCTCGTGGAGGAGTTCGAGATCGACGGCGACGACCACGTCAGCATCTGCGTCGAGGTCTGACGCTCAGCGCGCCGCGTCGCGGCCGTTCCCCGCGGTGGTGAACCGCGTCATGCCGAGCCGGTTCGTCGATCCGGAGCGGTCGGGAATGTCGGAGGGCAGCAGATAGGCCTTCCGCACCACCTCGTCGAGCACGACGACCGAGACCACCGACTTCACCTCGGGCCGGGCCGCGACCACGCCGGTGACGAAGTCGTGCACGCCGCCGATGTCGAGCGAGCGGACCAGGAGCATCGCGTCGTGCTCGCCGGTCGTGATGCAGCAGTACTCCACGTCGGGCATCTGGAGGATGCCCTCGCGGAACCGGTGCCACGACTGCGGATGCACCGTCACGAACACCAGGGCGCAGACGTCGAGCCCCACCTTCCCCGGATCGACCAGGGCCGAGAATCCGGTGATGACGCCGGATGCGGTCAGCTGCTCGACCCGGTTGTAGACGCTCGCCCGCGAGACGTTCACCCGCTCGGCCAGGGCGGACATCGAGATGCGCCCGTTCTCGCGCAGGACGGCGAGGATGCGCAGATTGAGGTCGTCGAGCCCGCCCGCGCTTTGTCCAGCGACCGCACCGGCGGCCGGATCGGTGATCGACATAATCCACTCCTTCGTCGCTGCCGGCGGCATTTCGTCCACGATAGCGGCTCTCTGGAAACGGAGTGCGTCGCGATGTGCCATCGTTTCGCAACACGTCCAGCCGAACCCTCGCCAGGAGGCCTCCATGGTTGTCCGCTCCACCCGCACCCCGCGCTCCGCCCCGACGCGAGTGGTGATCGCCGCTGCGGCGGTCTCCCTCGCCCTTCTGGTGGCGGGCTGCTCCTCGGGCCGCGTCGACACCGCCGACGGCAGCAGCGCGACGCTCACCATCAACAAGGCGTTCGACCTCAAGACCGCCGACCCGGGCCGCATGTACGAGCCGACCGGCCAGATGGTCGACAAGGCGCTCTACGAGACCCTCCTCACCTTCGAGGGCGGCGACGTCTCGCAGGTCGTCGACGGCCTCGCGAGCCTCGAGCAGTCCGACGACGCGAAGACCTTCACCCTCACCCTGAACGGCGAGCACACCTTCTCGGACGGCACCGCGATGACCGCCGACGACGTGGTGTTCTCGCTGCAGCGCGTGATCGGCCTCAAGGGCAACCCCTCGTTCCTCCTCGACGGCGTCACCGTCACGAAGAAGGACGACACGACGGTGGTGCTGACCACCGAGAACCCCACGCCCGCCCTGCCGGCGATCCTGGCGAACCCGGCGCTCGGCATCCTGAACTCGAAGGTCGTGAAGGAGAACGGTGGCACCACCGACGAGACCGACACCGCCGAGACGTTCCTCAACACCACCTCCGCCGGCTCCGGCCCGTACGTGCTCGACACGCTCGACCTCGCCTCGCAGGTCGTGCTGACCGCGAACGAGAACTACGACGGCGACGCCCCGGGCTACAGCCGCGTGGTCATCCAGAACGTCGAGGGTGCGACCCAGAAGATCAACGTCGAGGGCGGCAGCGCCGATGTGGCGCTGGACCTCTCGGGCACTCAGGCGGAGGCGCTCGGCGACTCGGTCGCGGTGACCAGCGACCCGTCGGCGAACGTGATCTTCCTGCTGCTCAACCAGAACCCGAGCGTCTCGGCGATCACGTCGAACCCCGACTTCGTGAAGGCCGTGAAGGAGGCCGTCGACTACGACGACCTCGTCTCGATCGCCGGCAACGGCACCGCCCAGGCGTCCGGCGTCATCCCGAGCATGCTGCTCGGTGCCCTGCCCGAGAGCGGCGCGCTCACCCAGGACCTCGACGCCGCGAAGGCGGACCTCGCGAAGAGCGGCTACGCCGGCGAGTCCGTGACGCTCAACTTCCCGAGCGACATCAGCCTGAACGGCATCGACTTCCCGACCATCGCGCAGCGCATCCAGTCGCAGCTGAAGGACGCCGGCATCACCGTCGAGCTCGCCCCGGCCCCCGTCGCCACCGAGCTCGACGCCTACCGCAACGGCACCGAGACCATGGGCCTCTGGTACTGGGGCCCGGACTACCCGGACCCGAGCGACTACCTCGTCTTCACCCCGGGCGACGTCGTGGGCCTCCGCTCCGGCTGGACCGACGGTGCGGCCCCCGCGATCTCGGCGCTGGCCGACGCCGCGGCCACCGGCGGCAGCGACGACGAGCGCCAGTCGCGCTTCGAGGAGCTGCAGACCGCGCTGAACGCCGACGGCCCCTTCATCCCGCTGCTCCAGCCCGGAAACAACATCGCCGCGGCGAAGGACGTCTCGGGTGTCGTCTACAACGCGGTGTGGACCATCGACATCGCGGCCCTCACCGCGCAGTAGCCCGTGTCCACCACCACGACGGCCGTCCGGACCCCGCGTCAGCGCGGGGGCCGGGCGGCCCACCCGTTCCTCCGCTACGCGCTCCGCCGCGTGCTCACCTCGCTGCTGCTGGTGGTGGGCGTGACCCTCGTCACCTTCATCCTGACCAACCTCGTGCCGGGCGACCCCGTGGCGGCCGCCCTCGGCCAGCGCGCTGCGGAGGATCCGGAGATCGTCGCGCAGTTCCGCGCCCAGTACGGTCTCGACCAGCCCCTCGTCGTGCAGTACTTCACCTACCTCGGCAACCTGCTGCACGGCGACCTCGGCGTCTCCACCACCACGCACAACCCGGTGGTCGCCGACCTGGCGAAGGCGCTGCCGGCCACCCTCGAGATCGCCTTCGGCGCCATCGTGCTCAGCGTGATCATCGGCGTGCTGTTCGGCACCGTCGCCGCCTACCGGCGCGGCAGGGCCTCCGACCACGTTCTGCGCGTCGTGTCGCTGGCCGGACTCAGCGTGCCGACCTTCTGGCTCGCGCTGGTCCTCTACTACGTCCTCTACTTCCAGCTGCGGATCGCGCCGGGATCCGGTCGGCTGAGCAGCGACTTCACCACGCCGCCGACGGTGACGGGCCTCTACACGGTCGACGCCCTGCTCGCCGGCCAGCTCGACACCTTCCTCGACGCGGCGTCGCACCTCTTCCTCCCCGTGCTCGTCCTGACGCTCTACACGGTGGGCCTGCTGACCCGGTTCGTGCGCACCGCGGTGCTCGAGATCCTCGACCAGGACTACGTGCGGGCCGCCCGCGCGAAGGGGCTGCCGAACCGCGCGGTCACCTTCTCCTACGTGCTGCGCGGGGCGAGCATCCCGATCCTCACCGTCGTGGGCCTCGCCTTCGGCAGCCTGCTCAGCGGCACCGTGCTCGTCGAGGCGGTCTTCGGCTGGCCCGGGATCGGCTCCTACGCCTACCAGGCCGCGTCGCACCTCGACCTGCGCGGCATCATGGGCGTCGGCCTGCTCATCGGCGTGATGTACCTGCTCGTGAACCTGATCGTCGACCTGCTGTACGGCGTGCTCGACCCGAGAGTGAGGCTGGCCTCGTGACGGATCCGCGAACCACCCGGTCCGACCCGCGCGACGGCGCTCCGGCCGGTCCGCGCGACGGCGTCGGTGCCGGAGTGCTCGACCCGGTCGCCGCCCCCGGCCTCCGCCTGCGCCGCCCCCGCCTGCGCCTGGGCCGCTGGTCGGCGCCGCTCGGACTCCTCGGCGCCGCCGTCGGCGTGCTCTGGATCCTCATCGCCGTGCTCGCCCCCGTCATCGCCCCGCACGATCCGCTCGCGCAGGACCTGCCCCTCCTCCAGGCGCCCGGCGAGGGCACGCTGATGGGGACCGACGCGCTGGGCCGGGACGTGTTCTCGCGGGTGATCTGGGGTGCCCGGGTCACCATCCCGCTCGCCCTGCTGCTCGTCGTGATGTCGGTGCTGATCGGCGCGATCGTCGGATCCGTCGCCGGATTCTTCGGCCGTGCGGTCGACGAGGTCGCGATGCGCATCACCGATCTCGTGATGGCGTTCCCCACGGTCATCCTGGCGATGGTGATCGCGGCCGCGCTCGGAGCCTCGCTCCTGAACGCGGTGCTCGCGGCGCTGATCGTGTCGTGGCCGTCCTACGCCCGGCTGACCCGCGGTCTCGTGCTCGGCCTCCGCTCGTCGAACTACGTCGTGTCCGGACAGCTGCTCGGCTTCTCGCCGCTGCGCTCCCTCGTCCGCGACATCGCGCCCAACATCGTCGGCCCGGTGCTCGTCCTGGCGAGCCTCGACATCGGCACGGCCATCCTCCTGCTGTCGGGCCTGTCGTTCCTCGGGCTCGGCGCGAAGCCGCCGACCGCCGAGTGGGGCTCGATGGTGTCGGACGCCATCCAGAACTTCGACGCGTGGTGGATCGGCGTCTTCCCGGGCCTGGCCATCCTCACCGTCGTCATCGCGTTCAACTTCGTCGGCGACGCCCTGCGCGACGCCCTGGACCCGCGGTCGCAGACGATCCGCGGAGGAGGCGCCACGCTGTGAGCGACGCACTGACCATCAGCGGGCTGCGCATCCGCACCCGCAGCCACGCCGTCGTCGACGGCATCGATCTGGCGCTGCGCCGCGGCGGCATCCACGGTCTCGCCGGCGAGTCGGGCTCGGGCAAGACCATGACCGCCCTGGCGGTGCTCGGACTGCTGCCCGGATCGATGACGGCCAGCGGCAGCATCCGCCTCGCCGACGACACCGGCGACGACACGACGGAGCTCGTCGGCGCGTCCCGGCAGGTGCTCGGCGCGGTGCGCGGACGCCGGGTCGCCATGGTCTTCCAGGACCCGTCGACGAGCCTGCACCCGCAGCTCACCGTGGGCCGCCAGCTCACCGACCACCTGCGCCACCACCTCGGTCTCGGCAAGGAGGCCGCGCGGTCCAGGGCCGAGGCCCTGCTCGAGCGGGTGCGGGTGCCGGACGCCCGGGTCTCCCTCGGGCGCTATCCCCACCAGTTCTCCGGTGGTCAGCGGCAGCGCATCGCGATCGCGGTGGCGCTCGCGTGCGAGCCCTCCGTGCTGCTGGCCGACGAGCCGACGACCGCGCTCGACGTGACCGTGCAGGCCGGAGTGCTGCAGCTGCTGCGGGAGCTGGTCGACGACGGCGGGCTGAGCATCCTGCTCGTCACCCACGATCTCGGCGTGATGAGCGCTGTGGCCGACGAGGTGACGGTGATGCGCCAGGGGCTCGTCGTCGAGTCGGCTCCGCGGGAGCGGCTCTTCACCGCGCCCGAGGACGAGTACACGCGGGCGCTGCTCGCGGCTCTGCCCGGCTCGAGCTTCGAGGAGAGCCCGGAGGAGCTGGTCGCCGAGCTCGTCGAGGGGCACGAGAGGGCCGCCGCCGCGGACGATCCGGGCGCGGCCGCGGAAGGCGACGTCGAGAGGGGTGCGCGATGAGCGCGGGAGTGGTTCTCGAGGCCGATGGCATCGTCGTCGAGTACGGGCGGCGACCGCCGCTGCGTGCCGTCGACGGGGTCGGCTTCCGGGTGGCGGCCGGCGAGGTCGTGGCACTGGTCGGAGAGAGCGGCTGCGGGAAGTCGAGCCTCGCGCGCGCCGTGGTCGGCATCGAGAAGCGCCGCGGTGGCGACGTGCGCCTGAACGGCGTCGACGTGCCCGCGCTCGGACTCCGTCGGCGCAGTCCGGCGATGACCGGCGTGCAGATGGTCTTCCAGGATCCGAACTCCTCGCTCAACCCCCGTCGCCGCATCGGCGAGCAGATCGGCGACGGCGTCCGGGCGGCGCTCGCCCGTGGCGCCGAGGGCTCGGATCCGGCCGACTGGCTGCGCCGCGTCGGGCTCGACCCGGCGATGGCGAGCCGGTTCCCGCACGAGTTCTCCGGCGGCCAGAAGCAGCGCATCGCCATCGCGCGGGCACTGGCGGCGAGGCCGCGGATGCTCGTGGCCGACGAGCCGATCTCGGCCCTCGACGCCTCGACCCAGACGAGCGTCGCCGCGCTGATGCGCTCGCTCAGCGTCGAGGCCGGCGCGGGCATGCTGTTCATCTCACACGACCTCTCGGTGGTCCGGCGCATCGCCGACCGGGTGCTCGTGATGTACCGCGGCCGGGTCGTGGAGTCGGGGGACACCGAGACGGTGTGGCAGAGCCCGCTGCATCCGTACACGCGAGCGCTGCTCGCGGCGATCCCGCTGCCGGACGGCCTGGGGCGGCTGCCGCTGGCTCCACTCGACGCCGACCGGGCGGCCTGGCTCGAGGAGCTGCCCGACGCGCTGGAGCGGACGGGCGCGTGAGCGCGGTGGAGGAGGCCCGGGCCGAGGAGTCCGCTCTCTGGAGCATGCCGAGGGCCGTGAACCGCAGTCCGCTCCCCGGGGACGGCGCGTTCATGACCGCCGGCTGGGCCGATCCGGAGCCGGTGATCGACCCCGACGAGCCGGTGCTCGCCTACACCGCGGAGCGCCGGTCGCGACTGGCGCAGGCGCTGCCCGCCGAGCTGCTGATCATCCCCTCCGGCCTGCCGCGGGTGCGCTCGAACGACAGCGACCACCGCTTCCGCCCGGGCACCGACCACGTGTGGCTGACGGGCAACGGAGTCGCCGAGAGCGTGCTCGTCGTCGACACGACGGGAGGGGAGGCCGGCTCGATCCTGTACCTGCGTGCTCCCTCCGGCCGCGACGGCGACGAGTTCTGGCAGAACGACGCGCTCGGCGACCTCTGGGTCGGGCCGCGGCCGTCGCTCGCCGAGACGCAGGCAGCACTGGGCATCGAGACCCGGCCGCTGGCCGACTTCACCCGCGACGTGGAGCGGGCCGCGCGGCGGGCCCGGCGCATCCGGGTCCTGCCCACCCTCGACGAGAGCGTCGACGAGCTGGTGCGGAGCATCTGCGGGCCGGAGCTCGGACCGCACCTCGTGCTCAAGTCGACGCTCGACGAGCTGCGCCTGATCAAGAACGACTGGGAGATCGGACGGCTGCAGCTCGCCGTCGACGGCACGGCGCGGGGATTCGACGACTGCCTCGAGGCGTGGCAGGTCGCCCGCGCGATGCCCCGCGGCGAGCGCTACCTCGAGGGCACCTTCGCCCGCCGCGCCCTGGTCGAGGGACAGGGGCCGGCCTACGGATCGGTCGTCGCCTCGGGAGAGCACGCCACGACCCTGCACTACACGCGGAACACCGGGCCCCTCGCCGACGGCGACCTCGTCCTGATGGACATGGGAGTGGAGCTGCCCTCGCTCTACGCCGCCGACATCACCCGCACCTTCCCGGTCAGCGGGGAGTTCACCCCGCTGCAGCGGGACGTGTACTCGATCGTGCTGCGCGCGCAGCAGGCCGGCATCGACTCCCTGCGCGCGGGAGTGCGCTTCCAGGACTACCAGGACGCGTGCGGGCGAGCCCTCACCGAAGGGCTGATCGACCTCGGCTTGATCCGCTGCTCCGTCGATGAGGCCATGGCCCCGTCCGCGTCGTACCACCGCCGGTGGAGCATCTCCCGCGCCGGGCACATGCTCGGGATGGACGTGCACGACTGCAACCACGCTCCGCACGAGACGTACCTCGGCGGAGTGCTCGCGGCCGGCCACACGCTCACCGTGGAGCCGGGCCTCTACTTCCAGCCGGGCGACCTGACGGTCCCCGCCGAGCTGCGGGGCCTGGGCATCCGGATCGAGGACGACCTCGTGGTCACGGAGACGTCGTCGATCCTGCTCTCGGCGGCGATGCCGCGCACGCCCGACGCGGTGGAGGAGTGGATGGGGAGGCTGGCGGGCTGAGAGGTCGGGCGCGCACCGCGAGGGGCTGACGCGTCGAGGCCTGCCGCGAGGCGACCTGCGGCCGAGCCCGCGCCGACGTCGCCGCTTGGACCACCGGACACCGCTGCGCGCCGGGCACGGTCGCCCGCCGCATCGACCGGCTCGATACCGGCATTCGCGGACGCACGCGGAAGATCGAGGGCAGCTCGCACGATTTCGACGGAACCCGCCCCTCCACAGTCGCTCACAGCGACGTGCAGGGACACCACAGCGCCACCGACGCCGAGGGGGCCCGTACCGCGGTCGCCGAGAAGGCCGCCACGAGCTGAACGGCTGCGAGCTTCCTACCTGGACACCCAGGCAGGAAGCTCGTGAGGGGCGGGCCCCTCACACTCCCCGGTAGTCCCGTTCCGGGAGGCGCCGCCTGCGCTCGTGTACTGCCGCCGTATCACCCTGAGGAGTTCGAGAAGCCGTCTCCTTCTGTGACTTCGTCGCAGCGAAGACGACGCCATGATCATGCTCGGCGGCGCCGCGTGGACATGATGACCAGCCCGCCGAGTCCGATCAGGGCGATCGATGTGGCGAGGAGCAGGAGTCCTTCCACTCCGGTGGACGCGAGTCCGCCACTGTCAGCTGCTGGTCGCGGCGAGTGGTCGGTCGGAAGATCGCCGTTCACCGGGCCGCTCGTCGTGGAGGGGGAGGGGCTGGCCGCGGGGTCGGTAGTGGGGGTCGGCGCTGGGTCGGAGGGCCCACTGCCGGGGGTCTCCGAGAGGTTGTCGGACAGCGGCGGCGCCTTCAGGGGTGTGAGGAACAACGCCGCTACAGGCTGCGAGACGGCCTCAGCGAGACCCGTTCCCCCGATGGTCCTGAAGTTGACGGAGCCGTTCGACGGGTCGACGGCGGTCGATTGGAGGTACCAGCGCTGGTTGTCGTCGCTGTCCGCGCACGGCTCGAGTGTGACGATCTGGTTGAAGCTGAGAACTCCCCGGCCTGTCGCGCAGTTCCCGGTGACCGTGTCCAGGAGGCGGACGATCGGGGTTCCGCTCGGAGAGACGCTCGCCGGTTCGGCGACCGTTCTCCACTCGACGATCGACGAGTCAGGCAGCAGGTCTTGCGGAATATCTGCGCGAACGGACTGGTCGGCTCGAACGAGCACCCACTCGAACTGACTGTCCACGAAGCCGATGGTGAATTCCGGTATGACGACCGGGGTGATGGTCACGGACCCGTTCGTCCCAGAGTCGTTGGAGCCGACGGTGAACGAGGAGCTCAGCGCGCCGTCCGCGACGAAGCTGGTGCCTCCGGTTCCGCCGCCGAGACGGCTCGCGCCACCGCCGATGAAACCTCCGCCTCCGCCTCCGCCGAGGCCGTTGTCACTGTACGGATCCTCTCCTTCTCCGTCGGGGGCCGTAGCGCCGGTCAAGTAGCTGTTCGTTGCGAGCGTGCTGTCGCTGTTCGAAGGGATGCAGCCGTTCATCACGCAGGAGTTCCCTCCGTCTCGCGCCGCGTCAGCATCGAAAGCCGACGCGGCGGCGCCGGCGCCGCCACCGCCGCCGGCGACGACCAGCGGAAGGAGGCACTCGTCATCCAGAGCGATGGAGGACAGGCCACCTCCTCCCGCGCCCGCCTGCCGCCCGAGATCGGTGTCGCTGGTCCAGGTGCCACCGCCGCCACCACCGCCGATGCCTCCCGCTGCTCCTCGCTCTCGCTGGCTGCCGTCGACGAATCCACCGGCGCCTCCGACACCGGCGAAGAGCTGTGTGCCCGCGCTGACGGGAAGGACCGCGTTCACCACTCCGCCCCGTCCTCCGTACCGGTAGCTCTCATCGAAGATGACGTCCTCGCCTGCGCGCGAACCACCCGCGGCACCCGAGACCGTGACACTGATGCCGTTGTAGCCCTGCGGCTGGACGTAAGGGTCGTCGGTGTTGCACTGCGCCGGCGCCGTGTACGTCACGGGGCTCGCGTCGCCGATCGCGGAGCTGTTCGAGAGGGTGGAAGCGGATGCGGACGGCGGTGCTGCGGCGCTTGACGCCTCCTCGACAGCGTCCGCTGCGCGGGAGTCCGCGGACGCGTCCGGGTACAGGGGTGTGTCGGGCGGTCCGACAGGCAGGTCCTGCACGAGCATCAAGCGTCCGCCGAAGCTCGCGGTCGGATCCATGCCGTCCTCGGCGAAGGTCAGGCGCTCCGGGCCGGAGTAGGGGTTGCTGGTGAAGACGAGAACCTGTGCGCTGTCGGAGTCGACGACGACCGGTGGAATGGTGTTCGACGTGTCGATTCCATTGGAGATCGGCTGGTACTGGAGGGCGGGGACGTTCTCGATCTCCGCCCACTGCGAGACGCCGTCCTCGACTCGGGGAATCGTGATCAGGGACGGCGGATTCTTGATGCGCGAGGGACGGGTCATGACGAGGGAGGCGAAGTCGTCGTCCGTGGGGACGCGCCAGCCGGTCAGACCGAGCTGCTCGGCACCGACAGAAAGGCTCAGCGGTGGGAAGTTCGGCAGAACGGAGGCGCGCAGCACAGCTTCGCTCCGAGCGCTCGACGTCGCTGCCCACTCCGGGGCGTAGCAGGTGACGGAGGCCATGCAGTACGAGTTCTGAGCGGAGCCCGCGAGCGTGACCGTCTCCGTGGTCCACAGACGGATGGTTCCCGAGACGTCTCCGTTGCTCGGATCCGTCAGCTTCTCCTGGAGCAGGTCGACGCTCGTGCCGGCCGGGAGGGTGGGTAGATTGCGATTCCCGAGGAGGGACCACTCCTGGATCGCCGGTACCCAGCTGTTGTCGTAGTACTGCTCGAGCAGTGCGGGGCGCGTCTGAACCTGAGGAGAGTGGACGACCTCGGCGAACGCTTGAAGATGAAGAGTGGCGATGTTCCCGTAGTAGGCGACCTGCGACTGCAAGGTGTTCGCGTCCTCAGCGGACAGGAGTGTCGCGGAGGGGCTCGAGCTGCCGACCGCCTTCACCGACCACAGCACGTCTCGGTACGCTTCGAACAGTCCGCCCGTGATGTCGTCTCCGACGAGCACGGCACTGAGCGCGTTGAAGTTGGCCTGACCGTTCTCGGCGACCTCCTTGAGACTGTCGATCTCCTCCTGCGTCAGCGACTCGGTCACACCCGATGCTTCGGCGTCGTCGCGGTGGAGCTCGGTGATCTCGCACACCTGCTGGATGTCGTCCTCGACCTTCTGCAACGCCGTGTTCGCTGCAGTCGACTTCGTGACGAAGGTCTGCCACTTCGCGTCCTGATCGATCTCGGTCGCGAGGGCACTCACATCGGTCTGGATGGTTCTGCCGAGGTCCGCGATCTCCGTCTGCACCTGAGTGACCTGCGCTTTGAGGTCCGCGAGGTCCTGCAGCTCCTCCGCCTCGATCTTCGTGGGCTTCGTCGGGCCGGTCAGCTCGCTGACCACCCACCCGAAGGCGACGTCACCGACCTTCCCGAGAGCGCTCCCCACGACACTCTTCAGCAGATCCTTCGCGGTGGAGGAGAACAGCGATTCGCCGACCTCGGCTGCGGCAGGCGGGCTTCCCAGGTCGGGCGGCGGACTTCCCACCCCGAGCTCCCCGACGCTCCGCTGAATCGCCGGGCAGTCGATGGAGCCCGTGGCCGAGCCGCCCACCGAGTCCTGAGCGAAGACAGCGTCGACGCCTGACACGGCGAATCCGGATCCCAGGAGCGCGATAGCCGCGACGACGCCGGCTGTACGGTTCCAGCGGCGCTTCGCTCGATGGGCAGGGAAGAACGGCACAGGGGCCTCCGAATCCGAGGCGATCTACACTGCGCCGTCAGCCCACTCTGTCCTATGGTCTGCGCGCACTGCCGCCCCCCAAGCAGGGCTGGCGGTCTCACCGTCTCGACGTGCGTCGAGCCGACTCCGAACCGTCGCGCTCGACGAGAACGACACGACGCGCCCCTGCTTGCCGGTGATCAGCCGAACCGCCTCACACCGAGGCTGATCAGTGGCCCGGCTCGCGCTCGGCATCGCGTTCCGGCTGCGAGACGCCGGTCCGGCACCAGTGAGGCAGCGGAGTCGATCCTGCCGCTACACGCGTCAGGGGAGCGGTCGGTGGTCGAGACATCGAGAACCGGACGAGATGCGATAGTCGACGCGGACTACGGGAGCTGCGGGGGTGCGATCAGTTCGAGGAATCCACCGAGGGCACCTTCGAGGTAGATGATGCGCGTGCCGGCTCGGGCGCCACCGGTCATCCAGTGAGGTGTCCCGACCGGTCTCCAGCCGTGTCCAGCGCAGAGCTCGAGGACACGATCGAGGTCCGAGACCGTGAGCGCGATGTGCACCGTGCCGACCTGTGCGGGCGAGCCGGCGGACTCGAGCTGTCGGGGCGGGTCGTACTGCAGCAGCTCCACCCGGTGGGGGCCGAGTGCCAGCGTCGCTGCGCGGATCACGGCTCCACGGACGCCGGTGGTCGCCGCCGTGACGTCGACGTCGAGCGTGAAGGTGCGCTCGAGCACGAACCCGAGACCGGAGCACCACAGCACCAGCGCGTCATCGAGGTCGGCCACGGTGAGACCGGAGTGAGCGACGTCGGAGACGAGCGGTGATGCCATGACATCAGTATCGAGCTCCGACACGCCTGCCTGAGAGAAGAGGGTCCCGGCACCCGATCCCCCTACGGACGCAGGCCGCGCAACGAGCAGAGATACTCTTTCCGGATGTCGTTCCCGTCCATGCTCCACGAAACCGTCGATGCTGCCGAGGATCGATTGCTGGACGCGATGCGCGCAAGTGACGTCGATGCGCTTGGTCGACTGCTCGCACCCGAGCTGATCTTCACGACACCCGAAGGCTCGATCATCAGCCGGGACGAAGATCTCGGAGCACATTCGTCGGGCACAACGAAGTTCGAGTCGATCGATGAAATCAGTCGCAGCACGCTGGCCTCTGCCGGCGGCGCCCAGACCACGTCCGTCGTAGACGTCGTTGTGATCGACCACGGCACACGGATCGAGGCTCGGCTTCACTACGTCCGCGCATGGCGACGAATCGCCGGGCGCTGGATGGTCGTCTCCGGAAGCGCAACACTCGCACCCGCACCGAACGCCTGATCGTTCCGCTGAAGGATCCCCATACGGAGCAGTGCGCTTCAGAAGGGAACGACCGGTGTGTCCGTTGCAACCTCCTGTCGTCGCCGGGCGAGAATCAGCCCGACATTCAGGACAAACAGCGTCAGGAAGATGAACGCGCCCGTCGCGGCGTCGAGGTCCGTCGTGAGCTCGAGGATCATGAACGCGATGGCGGCGGCGAGAGAGGCGCACGCGGTGATGGTGAACACTCGAATCAGCCCCGTGTGGTTCCACCGCTCCTCGTCAGTGCTCATGAGTGACCTTCTCGCACCTGCTCGTCGGTGCGAGTCACGAGGCCCTTCGAGCTTCATGGCAAGAGAACGCCGTCTCGATTGAGGATCGTCGGTCGGGGTTGAGCGTCCAGTGGCCAGTACCGCAGGCCGTAGGACGGGCTGAATGAAACGGAAGGGGCGAGCGATGGCGGCAGGGTTCAGAGGTGGGCGCTCGGCGCCCGAGGTGCGACTCACTCAGTGGAACTGGTTCAATCGCGCAGGAGCTCCGACGGAGCGTGTTCTCATCGGAATCACTGTCGTTGCGATCATCGGCGGCAACGTCATCTTCGACGCACTGAACCCGGACGCCCTTCCCCTTGCTGCTCGCCTGGCGGTACTCGTCGGTGCGCTCGTGGTGTTGAACGTTCTGCCGCTCGTCGTGCACGCCATTCGCCAACCTGCACCGTACGCCGACCTGTCAGCCGAGACGGTGCGCGTGCGCTCACGGGTCACGCCGTTCGCGTCGTTCACCACGGCACGGAGGATCGAGACCGGTCGGTCGAAACAGGTCGTCCTCGAGGTGTCGGCGCCAGGCCAGAAGGTGCTCCTCGAACTGCGCGACAGGCTGGGCCGAGTCACCACCGACCCCACCCAGGACGCGATCGTGACGTTCCTCCAGGGAAGCAGTGTCTCGATGCCGTCCTCTTCGGACGATCCCACGGACCGGTTCGCTCACGTGAACTTCCCGCAGCACCTCACCCGCGAGCAAGCCATCGAACTCGCCTCCCACCCGCTGACTGTCCCCGCCGTCGGCGCCGGCCGCGATGACGTCGGGACGCCATTGCGCGGCGAGTCGCCGTCCCAGTAGGGGATGGTCTACCGGGTGCGGACGTTCAGCGTGTCAGGCGTTCCTCTCGAAAAGGCTGCCGGAGTGCGCCGACGAGCCGACCCACGCTTCGCGTGCGTTCACTCGGCTAGCGAAGAACGTGGTCCAGGTCTGCTTCAAAGCGGGCTCGGGGAACGTCGTGACTGCTCGGGTAGGCGGCTCCTGCTCCGATGTCGATTCCGAAGAGCCCGATGTAGAACGCGTGGACGAGTAGGAAGCCGGGAACTAGATGCACGCCGACGGCGGCCACAGCGAGCATCGCAACCGGAGTGCGCGGATCGCGTTCCTTCCGAATCGATGACCGGTGATTCACGCGGAGAACACCATGAGGGCTCGTGCGCGTTCCACGACGAGTCGGGGCGCTCGTGATGCTCCTGGGGCGACGCGGATGCTGGCAGCGATGCCTGGCGATGCCCGTTCGCGGCGCAGCGGCGTCACTGTTCCGTGCTGGAGGGCGGCACTCGAGCGGCTGCGAGCTGACGGGTGCCGGGATCACCGACACCCAGGATGAGGACGCTCTCGATGCTGCCGATCGTGTCGGGATCGATGATCTGCAATTCCTGATCAGCATCCGCTGTCAGCGAGCCGACCTCGCTTCCGACGTCCGCAGGGAACCTCAACTCGCCGTCGTTGTCCTCGAGTGGAGCGCTCGTGAGAAGGACTCGCGGTTCCACTGCTCCGGTCAGGCTCAGCCCGCTGAAGGACAGCCACACCGTCCCGTCCTCTCGCTCCTCGATCAGGAGATCGCCGCTCGCATCGTTGGACACGCTCTCGAGTGACGTGCGGATGGGCAGCTGCTCCAGAAGCGACTTGGCGGCGGGAGAGTCCGTTGCATCAAAGTCATCCGTGGGGCTGTTCGTAGGAAGGCTGGGAGCGGCGGACGTCGCCGAGGGGCTGGCGACGGCGGTTCCCTCGAGGGGTGCCGTGCACCCGGCCAGGGCCAGAACGAGCCCGGTCGCAGCGGCCATGACGGATAGCCGGCCGATCGCGTTCGTGTCTGTCATGGTGTGCGCTGCTCCGTCCGTCGAACTGTCGCTCAGCCTACGCAGGGCACGATTCTCATCGCCCTGTCGAAGGGTCTCCGCGGGGTCAGTGGTGTGAACGCCTGTCGATCGAATCGTCGTGCGAGCAGCGCCGGACATCAGTCGCGCTCCAACCCTGTCCCTCTTGGCATCGTGAGCCAGAGGATGAAGGTGAGGAGGAGGCCGAGGATGCCGCTGACGACCAGCGCAGCGACGGCGAAGGCGGAACCGCCGAACGATCCCTGAGCATCGTTGCTCGTCTCCACCGGCACGAACCAGTAGACGACGGCTCCGACGATGAACAGCAAACTGACGATAAGGGCGCCGATGCAGGTGTCCCGCCGCATCTTCTCTTGGGACCCGTCGCCTGAGAGGTTGACGAGCCACAGGATTCCGATGACGGCCGGAGCGCCAGCGAGGAACGCTAGAAACACGGGTGCTCCTGGTCGATGACGGGCCGCGACAGTATCCGCAGCTGGGGCAGGAAGAGCGCCGCGGCCGATACGGCGACCATCACGCTCCTCCGTCGAGGGCGACCGAGTGGCTCGCGGTCATCGGGCGGCAACGGTGAGATTCAGGTCCTCACCGACGCGGAGGATCTCGTCCGAGGGGAACCGGAACGGGTTGAGGTAGAACAGGTCGTCGGCCGTCATGCCGAATCGTCGGGACCGAAAGACGCGGCGGGGATGACGAGCTCGTCGGATGTCAGGGCCAGCCGGCCGTCCGCCGCTCTCAACTGGACGGCGCCGGTGGTCCCGTCGCTCCCGGTGAACGTCGCCACGCCTAGATCGCCGGTCAGCGGGGAGGTGAAGCCGTCGTCCGTGTTCGTCGCCGGTGGCGGAGTCGGTGGTGCAGGCTGCGCCGTGCATCCCGTCACGACCGCCAGGCATGCCGCGACCGCGACCGTGTTGCGCACTTTCGAGAGCGTCCCCACCGGCTCAGGTTAAGCGACGTCACCGCTTTCCTCGTGGTCGCGTCTCGGCCTGAAATGCTCAGCACGGTTCGGAAAGGGGAACGTCTGTCGCGGGCCAGCAGGAAGCCCAACGGCTCCTAGGCTGACCCGATGAGTTCCCCGGCACCGACCCGCCCATTCGTGGGTGTAGCGCGCATCGCCGTCGGTGCAGCCGCGGTCGCGGTGATCCTCCACACCTACGCGCTGAGCATCGTGGCCGGCGACCCGAATCCGTTCGACTACTTCGGCTACTTCACGAACCAGACCAGCCTCCTCGCGAGCGCGGTGCTCATCGTCGCCGGATCGGTCGCGCTCGCCCGCCGTCCGACTCCGGCGTGGCTGAGCTACGTCCGCGGCGCGGCGACGGCCTACTCGATCGTCGTCGCCGTGATCTACAACACCCTCGTACCCGGTACCGGGACGGCCCCGCCCTGGGTCAGCGCCGTCCTGCACGTGGCGCTCCCCGCGCTCGTCCTCCTCGACTGGATCGTCGTCGCCGACCGCGGACCGCTCTCCTGGCGCCGGCTGTGGGTGGTCCTGCCCTACCCGATCGTCTGGGTCGTCGTCGTGCTCGTCCGCGGAGCGACCGACGGATGGGTGCCGTACGGCTTCCTGCTCCCCGAGAACGGAATGCCGTCGCTCGTCCTGCACGTCGCCGGCCTGACCTGCGCGGTACTCCTCGCCGGCGCACTCGTCTGGGCACTGAGCCGACGCCGCAGATCGGCCGGTTGATGTCCTGTTCTCCGTCGCCATGAATCATGAGGCGTGCTGATTCCCGACGTCGGGCGCGTCACCTCTCATGCGCCGCGGCTCGGCCGCAGCGGGCTCTGATCACGCGCGACACGAGATCGATGACCAGCAACCCCGACATCAGTTCAGTCTCGCGAACCCGAGCGCCTTGTGCGCGTCCCGTATGGGGATGGTCCAGCGGGCGTCCGGCAGGGCGTCTCCATGCCGGACGACGAGCGGCCCGCTCGCAGGGGGGGCTTAGCGACGCGCGGATAGTGTGCACTGCGTGGTTGACGTCGCTCGGAAGGGACCCCTGAGTCCGGTGATCGCCGCGATCGCCGTCCTCGGGATGATCGTCGCGCCCGTCGTGCTGACCTACCTCTCCATCAGCGAGAGAGGAATCGGCATGGGATTGATGCCCACCGACGAGGAGGCCGCAGCAGGGAAAGCCTTCCTCCTCGCGGCTGGCATCGTCGCCTCCCACATGCCTTAAGGCCGTCCCTCGACTCCCGAGCGATGATCACGGCGGCGCGATGCCAGGCCGACCGTCGCGCGCGGATGATGATCTGGCGGGCGTCCGGTAGGGGATAGGTCACAGAGGCACTGTCGAACCGACAAAGTTCGTTAACGACGCCTGAGACGAAACCGTGCTCTGAGGGCATTCACTACTGAGGGGGTGATGTCGGATGGTCGGTGCTGCTGAGGCGACGCTGGTAGATCGTCTTCGCGGCGGTGACCCTTCGGCGCTGGATGCTCTCTTCCGGATGCACGGCCGCGCGGTCTACCGCGCCGCGGGAAGCTTCCTCGCGGACGCCGGCCATGCGGAGGACGTCGTGCAGGAGAGCTTCTTCCTGCTCTGGAAGCGCCGCTCGAGCGTGCGCATCGTGGGGGAGTCGGTGCTGCCGTGGCTGCTGGTGACGGCACGCAACGTCAGCTCCTCGACCAATCGCCGCGAGCAGCGCCGGCGCCACCAGCCCCTCTCCGACGACACCGCCTCTCGCGGCGTCGATGCGGAGACGAGCGACCGGCTGCTCGACGTGCGGAGGCTGGTCGAGCAGATGAGTGCGACGGACCGCGCGATCTGGACGGCGTGCATCGAAGACGACCTCAGCTACAGCGATGCCGCGCGCTCCCTCGGCCTGTCCCACGGGACGGTCCGCAACCGCCTCTCGCGGGTGCGGGCATCGCTGGCGAGAACTGTGACGGAACGGACAGAGGACCATGGACAGTCGTGACCTGAGCGATGAGCAGCTCGAGCGCATCAGCGCACGACTCGCGCACCGCATCCGCCGCCGCCGACGTCTCGGTCAAGCCGCGGCGGTGACAATTGCCGGTGTCGCGGGCGCGGTCCTCAGCGCGGCAGTCCTGTCGGCGGTGACGACGGAGCGCGGCACTCCGGTCGCAGCGCCCGTCACCTGCTGGGAACAGGACGGGCGGGGCGTCGCTCTGTCGGGCGAGATCCAGACGCCCGCGAAGCAGTCCACGGCGTCGCTCGCAGCGGCGTGTGCTGCGCTCGCGGGCACCAACGGAGACGGAACGGACGCCGCCCTGTTCTCCCTCGCAGGAACCCAGGTGTGCCAGGAGGGCGGCCGGATCGACATCTTCACGGGACTGACCACCACAGTCGACTGCATCAACCCGCCCGTGACCCGGACCGGAGTCGACCAGTGACCTTCAGACGCACGAGAACCCTCGCCCTCAGTACCCTCTGCCTCTCCGCGGCGCTCCTCGCCAGTGGATGCGCGACGAGCGCCAGCAGCCCCGGGTCGCCGTCGACGGCGCAGCTGCCGGGTGAGCTGCTCAGCGCCGAGGACGCGACCAGGCCCGTCTACGAGACCACCGCGGTCATCGGCGATCAAGGATCAGGCGGATGGCTGCTCGATCACCCCGTCAGCCTTCGCATCATCGGCATCGACGGCCGGTCGAAGCTCAGCGTCGACGGGCCATGCAACACGCTGACCTACGACCTCCAGTCCGCGGGTCTGCAGACGTCCGTGTGGGTCGTCAGCGGGGGCCCCGCGACGACCTACGTCGGCTGCCTCGCCGCCGCTGGCGAACGAGAGCAGTGGCTGATGGACGTCCTGGGCACCGAGGACGTCAGCCTCACCCAGACCTCCACGACGATGCGCATCCGTTCCGGCCCCGTCACCATCGACGCCACCGCCAGCACGACCCCCATCTCCACCGAGACGCCTGCCCAACCAACGGAGACGACGGAGGCCCTGACACCTACGGTCCCGACAGAGGGCCCGCCGGGCACCCCCATCGCCACCGCCGCCTCTGAGGGGCCGATCATCGACGTCCAGAAGCTGACGAACCCGGCGCTCGACCTGGCCAACGGCACCGGAAGACTCCTCTCGACGCTCAGTGCGGAGGAGAAGAAGCAGTACCCGATCTACGCGGTCGGAACCACGTACGAGGAGCTCGCCGCGTATGACCCCGCTCTCGCGGACCACTATTGGGTCGCACAGGACGAGCCGGTCTGGGCGCTGACCGTGCACGCGCCCGCGGAGAGAACAGACGTGCCCTATGGCTTCGACCTCCATCGGGTGGACGTCTTCACCGCCGTCTACGACGGGATCAGCGGAGAGCTCCTGACGTCACAGGGCGATGTCGACCTCGCGTCTCTCGGTGCGCCCGGCGAGCTGATCACCGCCGGATAGATCCTTAGTTACCGTCCGTATGGGAATCCCCAAACGGGACGCCAGAGGCGATGCGGATGAGGCGAAGCGCGCGATTGCTTGGTGGCGCGCTCGCTACGCTCACGTGATGGTCGGCCTCTCGCAGTGGCGCCGGCGAGCTGACGCTCGCCGTTCGCGCCGCGCCCGGTTCCGGGTTCTGCTCGCTGAGGTCTGTGGTGAGTGCTCGCACCCCTGGGTGGAGCACCTCGCGGACGCCGGCCTGGTCGGCAGCCCCGTGTGCTCGGAGTGCGTCTACGAGCTCGAGCATGGGTTCAGTAGCGGACCGATTTGTCACCGACCGGTTCCGATCGATGTGTTGAGTCGCGCTGATGCCGCTGCGGCGGCGGCAGGGCAGGGCCGCAGTGATCAATTGGTCGGAGGAGGCCGGATTCGGGTCGCAAAAGAAGACCGTGACGCCTCTTCGATCGCGACCCTGCGCGAAGCGACAGCCGCTCTCTTCTTCGGGCTGGTCCAGCCCAGAGATGTGATCGCTCTGGCGGCAGATCTTCTCGCAGCGGGGAGTGACGGCGTGTCCCTCGTCGCACTCGCGTCTCTCTACTCCAGCGCCACTCCCGCCGACGTCTTCGACCTCAGCTTCGCGGCACTCATCGAGGCGGGCGCGCGACCGCTAGATCGGGACGGGGAAGAGATCCCGCTTCTCGCGCTGCGCGTCGCATGCCTCCGGTTGCTCGACGGGGACTGGGATCTCCGCTCCTTCTCCTCCTGGGTGCACGACCGCATTGGCCACGAAGGACCGGCAGCTGCGCAGCCCCTTGTCGAGGTCGATGACGAGCTCGACGCACGAGGCATCGGAGCGGGCGAGCGATACCGCCAGAAGGTCCTTCGACTCGCCGCCACCTTCCTCGCTGACACAGAAGGACCGGCCAGCGAGGACCACTAGCGAATCCGTCCGGTGCACGATCGTCAACCGGTCAGTTCCGAGGGCTGGTGTCACCCCAGAGGTCTGTGGGTAAGCACGGCGGCCGGGTCGGGAGACCCGTAACCGAACTCCCCACCAGTGGCTTACCTCACCCGGGTAGGTCCGCGGTGCGTGCTGGCACCGGGGACGTCCCAGGAGGACAGGAGGCCGAGCATCGAGCGCTTGTCCTCGAGGTCGGGGTTCCGGGTCAGGAGGAGGTGCAGATTTCGGACGATGAGGTCGAAGTGCTCTCCCTCGGTCCGCCCTCCGGGGCGGGAGAGAGACGACGCCTCGGCTGGCCAGAGCGAGTCGGTGCCGAGCATCATCTTGACTGGGTACACGCTGACGCCAACCTGCACAGTGACGGGGTAGTAGGAGTTCGTGACGTCCTGTCGTCTCGGTGGGGCCGCGAAGCTCACGAATTCTGCTGCGGGTGCGTCGTATGTGAAGCCGCTCGCGGTCCACAGCTCGAACATCCAGTCGGTCCACAGCCCTGAGTCGTCGGGGACGCCCTCGACGTTCGAGTCGCGCTCCATACTGCAGAACAAGGTCCACATGTCGAGTCCCATGAAGCCGACCATCTTCTCCACGAAAGCTCGCAGGGCGCGGTCAGCCGTCTCGGCGTCGTAGAGCAAGCTGATGTCGTCAGTCAGGAGCGCTCCTCTTTCTTCTTGGTCAACGTGGATGGGCGTGGCCAGGCGAGTACGGCTCAAGGGAGTCCCACGGGCTGTTGCTGCTAGTGCGAGTGGTTTGGCCTACTTTGCCCAGCGACGAAGGCGGCGCAGCGTCTTGGAATCTGCGCGCACGATGCCGACGTCCCGATGGAACCGGAATTGAGGGGGAGCATCGACCAGCTCCAGTGCGGCGCGTGCCGAGCGCTGGATCGTGTCGGAGTCGCCCTGGACGGTGGCCGCGCCGATGCGGGCAAGGTGCCATCGAAACACTTCGGAAGAAAGTTGCGAGCTGACCTCAGCCGCCCAGGAGTCGAGGTGGGCGATCGCCTCTTCGACGTCTCCCGAGCCTCGTCGACTCAGAAGCACCTCAGCGGCGGAGATGCGTAGCGAGCCGGAGGTCCCGTTCAAGGTCGGATGCTCCTCCATTGCCGACCGGTACTGATGCAGCGCCTCCTCTGCGTCGCCGGCTTGGGCCGCGATGTTCCCGAGAAGCTCGCGACTGTGCGCACGATCTGCAGCCCAGTTGTGCTCGGGGAGGTCCACGGCACGGGCCAGCAGGGGGCGGGCGGCGTCAATCAAACCTGCATCGCGAAGAGCTATCGCCTTGATCTTGAGGTACTGCTGACGGTTACTGGGACGGGCTCGGCCCAGTCGGCGCTCGAACTCATCGCGATCAACGACACCCCACCCAGGATCACGGAACCAGTCATCTGCCACTTCAGAGATGATCCTCCGCGCGACGCTGCACGAGCAAGGCGAGCTCCGTCCGAACCACGGTGTTCCGTATAGCGATGGTCAGCCGGTCGGTTTCGAGTGGTGCCGCTTCCGCTCCCACTCCTCCGCGAGGATCGCGTAGACCGCTGAGTTGATCCAGGTCTCGCCGCGTTTCTCACTTTGCAGGAACAGGGCCTCTCGCCGCAGGCCCATCTTCTCCATCGCGCGCACGGAGCCGCGGTTGTGAGCTGCGGCACGTCCGATGATGCGGTGCAGACCGAGCGATCCGAACCCGACGTCGAGCAGGGCGGCGCCCGCCTCGAGCGAGTAGCCCAAGCCGGCCGTGTTGGGGTGGAGGAACATGCCGATCTCGCCCTGCTCCCCGTCCGCCGAACGGATCAGGACGGCATCGCCGACGAGGGCCGCCGATGCTCGGACCTCGATTCCGTAGAAGCGGCGATGACCCGGTTCGCGCAGCTCCCACTCGCTGTCCCGCTCCTCGAACCAGGAAGCGTACTGCCCGTCCGAGAGCGACGGGTGGCCGAGGAACCGAGAGGCGTGGGCGTCGCCCCGGTACGCCATGACCGACGCTTCGTCGTCCCGGGTGAGGCGACGCAGGCGGAGGCGGGGTGTGAGCAGATCGACCACGCCATTCATCTGCTCAGGCTATGTGCGGGTGAGGTCGACGCTGCGGGAAGCCGTCCCGTAAAGGGATGGTGCACCGGTACACGCGTGCGCAGCCGAACCGGCTGTCAATTCTCTCGGCCTCCTGCACAACTCATGGCGACGTCGCGGCACTCGTGCAGACGACCGTGGAGATTCAGATGCTCGGGGACATCTGCACAACAGGTACAGGCTTGGCACTCGTCGCCTTTCGAGCGACCGCTGGGGACGATCAGGAATCGAGTGGTGGAGACCCCGCTCGGGCATGACGCTCGAGCGGGGTCGTGATCAGCTGTGCCGCCTTCAGTTCTGTCCACCGCTGACGAGGAGTTCGCCGCCGCTGATCCAGCGTGCGAGCGGGCCGACGAAGAACTCGACCGCGTCGGCTACGTCATCGACCGAGCCCATCCTTGATCCGAGGGGGCTGGCGCTCTGCACCAGCGTGCGGAGCGGGTCATCATCGGACGCGGCGGCGAAGTACCCGGCGCCGTCCGTCGCGCTGGCGATGATGGTGTTGACGGTCACGCCACGCCCCCCGACCTCCTGAGCAAGCACCCCGGTGAGGTACTCGCCGACCAGCTTGCTGGACGCGTAGAGCCCGAACCCTGCGACGGGTCGCAGTACGGAACCTGATCCGATGTAGAGAATCGTTCCGCCCCGGTTCACCGTTCGTGCTGCCTGCTGGAGCGTGAAGAACGCACCCTTGGCGTTGACGCCGAACATCCGGTCGTACTCCGCTTCGGTGACGTCGACGATCGGTCCGCCGGTTTCATCGATACCGGCGTTCGCCACGACGACGTCGACACCTCCGAACTGCGCCAGCGCTGAGGTGAACAGCGATTCGACCTGCGTCGGATCCGACACGTCGGCCTGGACGGCCACGGCGTTGGAGCCGGCTGCCGTGATGGCGGCGACGGTGTCTGCTGCTCCTGCTGCGTCGCGTGAGTAGTTCACGACGACGCTGGCGCCGAGGAGGCCGAGTCGGATTGCAATCGCTTGCCCGATCCCTCGGCTGGCCCCGGTGACGACCGCCACCTGGCTGCTGAGGTCCGTCCAGGAGGGTCCGCTACCGCGGGTCGAGCCGTTGTCGGTGGTTGTGTCGGTCATGTGCGATCCCCCTGCCTCAGGCGCCGGCGCCGCCGTCGACGGGCACGATGGCGCCCGTCACGGCTGAGGCGCGGTCGCTGAGGAGGAAACCGGCGACTTCGGCGACTTCGAGGGCGCTCGCCATGCGGCCGATGGGGCTGGCTGCGTTATTCGCGTCGATGATGCCCGGCGTCTTCTTCTCCCACTCGTCCATCATCTCCGTTGCGGTTCCACCCGGCGTGATCCCGTTGACGCGGATGCCTTCCCCGGCCCAGGTCACCGCCGCGGTCTCGGTGATGCTGTTCAGTGCTCGCTTCATCGCCGCGTACGCGGGCAGGGGCGGAACTGCGCGGCGGCTGCCGATGCTGGAGGTGTTGACGATCGCACCTCCTCCGGACTTCCTCATGAGGGCTGCTTCGGCAAGCATCGCGACCCAGTGAGCACGGAAGTTGACCGCGAACTGCTCGTCGATGTCCTCGTCGGAAGTGGTGTCGAGGGGACCGGTGCTCTGCTGGTTCACGCCGCCGTTGTTAAAGGCGCCGTCGAGGCGTCCGTGGAGCTCCTCGACGTGGTCCACGGCGGCGCGGATGCTCGCCCGGTCAGCGAGGTCCATGGCGACGGCATCAGCCGTGCCGCCCTGACCGCGGATCTCGTCGACGATCGAGCCGAGCGCTTTCGTGTTGCGGGCCGCCAGCACGACAGCGGCACCCTCGCCGGCGAAGAGGCGAGCCGCTGCGGCGCCGATGCCACGGCTGGCTCCGGTGATGAAGACGACTTTGCCGGTCAGCAGGCCGACCGGTGTGGATTCGTTGGTGTGTGTCATACGAACACCGTCGCCGCCCGCAGAATCCGCATCCAGGCACAAACGGTACGAGGATCCATCGCCGGCTCAGGCGCACACTGGGGAGCATGGACAAGGGTGAGCTTGCAGCGTTCCTCCGAAGTCGCCGCGAGCGTCTTCGGCCGGAGGACGTCGGATTACCGTCGGGACCACGCCGCAGAACACCGGGTCTACGCCGGGAGGAGATCGCCGTTCTCGCGCACATCTCCACCGAGTACTACGCCCGTCTCGAACAGGGCCGCGCTCCTCGACCCTCGGACGTCGTCCTCGGTGGTATCGCAGGTGCTCTCCGTCTTACGTCCGAGGAGTCCGACCACCTGCACCGGCTCGCCGGCACCGCTCCGACCCCGACGGGTCTGCACCGTCGCGACGTTCGACCGAGCGTTCTCGCGCTCCTCGAACGACTCCCGCACACCGCCGGCATCGTCCTGTCCGCCACCTTCGAGGTGCTCGCGTGGAACGATCTCGCAGCAGCCCTCATGGAGGACTTCTCGTTGCTGCCGCCGCGCGACCGCAACCTCGCGAGGAAGACCTTCCTCGCCGCAGAGCAGCCACGGGAAGCGATCTACGGCATCTCGGACGAGATCGCGTTTCAAGAGGGCGTCGTCACGCAGCTCCGCAACGCTCACGCCACGTACCCCTCAGACCCCGTCGTCGCGGAACTCATCGACGAGCTCCAGACCGGCAGCGCCGAGTTCGCACGGCTCTGGAGACGGCACGACGTTCAGACGCCGCCACCCCTGCGGAAGACGTTCCGCCGCACGCCGGTGGGGGCGATCACCGTCGACTGCGACTCGCTTGCCATCACCGAGCGCGACCAGCACCTCGTGCTCTACACCGCACCGGCAGGCTCACGCGACGCCGAGAACCTCGCTCTGCTGGAGGTTCTCGGCGCCGAGCCGCTCACCGCCCGGCGTGACCTCTGAAGAACGAACCCATCGCAAGTGCTGCTGACGTCGACGGCACGACCCGACGCAGAAGTGTGCGCGCGCGATGATCTCGATACGCGGTGGCGGCGCAACAAGCGCGCGGGAGGCGAGATGCTTGTCGACCTCGAAAATTGACATCCACTCGAGAGATCTCGTACCCATCTCGTCCAGCGGTCGGGCGTGCGTCGACGTTATCCCAGTCGTCCCGTAAGAGGATGGCTTACCGGTCAGCGCAGCTTCGTCGCGCGGACCTGCTCGCCGGGCGCGCTCAAATCGGATACCCGAAGTAGCGTTCGATCCAGCTCGAGTTGCTCATCACGCGCGGTCCGTCGTATCGGGCCCAGAGCGTTTCTTCAGCAGCGACTGTGAAGTTCTCGGTGTCGAGGGCTGCCAGTATCGGTGACAAGTCCTCCGCTTCGACTAGCGCATCGAACTCCTCGCGTGTATACGCTTCCTGGGCTTCGAGGGCAATGAAGCAAAGGTCCCCGTGTCGGCTGATGCAGATGACGAGGTTCGCCGAAGTGCGGTTTGCTGCACCGTCGACCGTGACGTGCGTGAAGGTAGCGGAGTCCTGCCATTCCCACGGATCGTCCGCCGTGACAGCACTGGGAAAGCTCTCATCGAGCAGTGCGACGAGGGCGTCCACCATTGCCGCCAGTCGCTGACCGTCGAAGTCAACCGGCTCATCGCCGGGCCCAGGGGTGTCCAGCTCGCGTAACCGCCGCTCAAGCGCGATTCCCTCTAACCACATGCCCCAAGTCTCTCCCCAGCTGTAGTTCGGCGCCTACCAGAGCAGTGCCGAAGAGAGCGCATGGGCGTTCCGTCGGGGGATGGCTTAGAGAGATGCTGAGAGCATCATCTGCTGTTGGAGCAGGTGGCTTGGGTTCACCTCGCCCAGCGACGCAGCTGGCACAGCGTCTTGCGGTCCGTGTGAACGAGGCCGACGGTCGGGTGGAACCGGAATTGAGGTGGGGCCTCTACCAGTTGCAGAGCGGCGCGTGCAGACTCTCGTACGGCGTCGACGTCGCGCTTGATCGTGGCCGCGCTGATGCGCGCTAGATGCCGATGTCATGCCAGCCACCCCTGCACGACGCGGGAGAGCGCGGCGTCGAGTTCGGCCTGGCTGTCTGCACTCAAGGCGGCCTCGGCGAGCTGTCTTGCATCAGAAGCCGTCGCGTTGTCCGGCAGTGCCGCCAGCAGATCCTCGACATTCGGCAGGAGTGAGCTCATGACTCCATCTTCGTCTGTAGTGCCTGAGATCGCTCACCCGTCCAGGATGTCGATTTCCTCAAGCGTGCGAAGTCTCTCGGCCAAGAGGTTCTAGGTAGTGCCGCTGAGTCGCGGCCGCACGTGGACATGCTATTCCCAAGGCCCGTGCTGGCGTCAGGTCCGTGTTCGGCCTGCGCGGTGTTTGTACTCTGGCTCTGGCCGGAGTGGGATATATGCCGCCCAGTCTCGTCCGGCGATGGTGGCCCACCGGTTGAGCGATTGAGCTCCGATGCCGGTGAGTTCCTCGAGTGGGCCGAGCGGGATCTTGCCAGCGAGGTTGAAGCGAGCCGCGCTGCGCAGTCGTGCAGCGCTGAAGCCGTGCCGTTTCAGCTCGGATCCAAGGGTGGACGGCTGCACCGGCTGTCCGCCTTTCATCGAGGGGAAGAGCCATCCTTGTCCGGGATCCTCGGGCCAGGGGCGGGGAGCATCTCGGAGTTCGAGCGTGAGCTGCGCCAGGACCGGCGGGAGCCGGACGGGTTCGTCTCCGAGTCGGATTGAGATGCTGTTGTGGAGTTCGCTGACGTCGATCTGGGCGCGGGTAAGGGTGACCAGGTGCGTCAAGCGTTGCCCGAAGAGGGCGACGAGCAGGCCCGCTACCCGGGCGCGGAGCGGGATGCTTCCGTCCTCGGAGAGCTTGGTGATCGCGGCGAGGAGTTCGGTCTGGGTGTGGCCTGGGCTGGGTGTGGCGGGTTGGCGGATGACCAACTCGACATCGCCGAGGAGGCGGGCGCCGTGAGCCCACCGCAGGAACGCACTGAGGGCGTTCTGGTCGATGTGCTCATCGAGGACGAACTGCTCCAGCTGCGCTTGACGCAACGATCCGAGGTCGGTGTTGGAGTGTCCGAGGTGGCGGAGGAAGCGGTCGGCGGCCTCGATCTTCGCAGGATCGGTGCAGGTACTCGACCAACATGGTGACTTGGTCGCTACGTGGTGGTGTCACCGAGGCGTGTCAGTCCGCGCGGCGGATGGTCGCCGGAATGGGGCGCAGATCACCGATCGAGGGTCCCTTGCGGCGTCCCGCAGCGGTTGCGGCGACCTGTGTCACGGTCCCGGTCTTGGTGAAGGTGACCAGCTCCGTCGGGCTGCAGTCGAGGATGTCGCAGAGCGCTCCGAACACATCCATGTTCAGCCGTGCCGGCTTGGAGGTCACCAGGCGATAGATCTGCTCGCGGGAGAGTTGGACTCCCCGCTCGCTCAGCAGAGGCACCAGATCCGTCGTCTTGAACAGACCCTTTTGGGCCATCAGCTGGCGGAGGTTCCATGGCATCTCGATCGCGGTCATCGCGTGCTCTCCTCCTGATAGACGTTCGCCAGCGCGCGCGCCAAGATCCGATTCTTATAGTCGTTGCTGACCGAGGTATAGAGCGCCTCTCCTGGCGGCCGTTGTCCTCTTCTCCGCAGCGGCCGTCGCCCTCCTCGCCGGGACGGCCTGAACCCCTACGCCGAGCCGTCCGCGAGCCGGAGCACGGAGAGGATGACGTGATCCTCCGGATACGCCGCGCGCACTTCCGCGATTGCCGCGGCCGACGTCGCCGCGTTGATCTTCTTCTACGGGCGATACTCGCGATTGTCCGTGGTCGAGGGCGGCGGCCCCGGATTCGGCTGCTGAAAACTGCCTACACCCAGTGAGGCCAGTCCGGCGGACACCGCCGCGCCCACGATGCGGGCGACGAACGCTACTGACTTCCCGACGAGCTTCAACGCTGTTGCCATCACGGAACCATCACCTTCAGGACTTGATGGCAACGCTAGTGGTTTGGAGCCGCCCGGGTGCTCTACTTCGAGCCATTCGCGAGCCGAAGCACGTAGAGGATGACGTGATCCTCCGGAATCGCAGCGCGCACTTCCGCGATCGCCTCGAGCGCGGCGGACCGGCAGTGCCGGCCCACGAGAGGGAGAGCCCCCTCGACCCCCCACCCGAGCACGTGGAACGGCCGCGCGCTCGAGCGGGAGTCAGCTACGAGGGCGCGGCTTGTACTTCTTCCCCGCCCGGATGTTCCGATTCTCGATCACTCCGACGACGGCCAGACCGATCGCCACCGCGACGAGCAGGAACCAGCCGAGCACGTTGAACCACTCGCCCGAGAACGCCGCGTACGTCTGCTCGCCGGCGATGCTCGCGAACATCAGCGACAGCCCGAACCAGACCATGCCGTTACTGATCAGCGCAGCTCGAGCCAGGGGAGTGCGAGGAGTGGTCATGGCGTCACCGTGACACCACCGACTGAGACTGCCCCCAATGCAGCGGTCCTTCGTTGCGCGGCAAGGCGATCGGGCCTGGTCGACGAGGGGATGTGGGAATCGACCGCACCCCCTCGTCGATGCGCCTAGATCCGGAACGAACGGCGGCAGTGGCCGCAGTTGATCAGACCGTGGCGGACGACCCGCCCGACGAAGACAGTCCGGCAGTAGGGGCAGGTGAGCGTCGGAATACGCATCTTGGGTTCCTTAATCCTCGCGTGGTTGGACGTGAGGTGAGGAGCACGGCCCTGTTCTCTGAAGGTGACCTCCAGAGACAGCAGTCCCGATCGGAACTAGAGTCGATGCGTCGCTCTGGAAAGTTGACGCTTCAGCCCCGCCGTACTCGTTGGCCCCGCCGACGATTGACGGCGGGGTTAGTTGCACCGGTCGGGCGGGCCCGCTCGATACATGAAAAATTCTACATCTAGGGCGTGTCGCCGCGTCAGGGCACTACATGTAGTAGTTACAACCGTGTAGTTATCCACCGGTTCCTCCACCGCCCATCCACAGGCCGAAGCCCCCGAATCTGCGGAAAGACGCGGATTTGGCGGAGTAATCCACAGCTGTGGACAGACGCGGTCCGTTCGTTGAGTACAACGCGCCCCGGCGTGTCGGCAGGCCCTCGAAACGCCCTCGGGTGCACACCCAGGGGTGGAGATGATGCTCGCGAGCTGGCTACTGCTGGTGCCAGACCGTTGGGTTGAACACGATGGAGCCGGCCTCGACAGTCTCACTCGCGGCAACGACCGTCGCGTCCCGGGGCCGAGATCGAGGTCGGCGTCACCTCGCCGCGAGCGACACTTCAGTTCATCGAGGTTCGCGGGGTGAGGGCAACGCGGCCGTCTGCGTCGACGTTGACCGTCATCGGACCAACGCCACACACGAACACCGCGGACGGCGGCTGAGTGGGGTCGTCGTCCGCGAACCCCTGCACCATCGATGTGTACTGCGCGACGATTTGGTCTCGCGTCTGGGGCGTCCGTGGTACACGGGCTGGAACCACGGGCTGCGGCTCCGCGGCCGGCCGGCCGAAGAGCCGCGCCAGCCAAGATCGTCTCTCGCTGCTGCCGGAGTCGTGAACTGCCGTCGTCGTGCGTCTCGCCATGACTGTCGGGGTAGACGCGTTCGGCCAGGGGCCGTTCGCGGCGCTGTTGAGCTGGCGGGTGCTGCTCTCGGCCGCGCCATTCGCGCGGCCGAGAGCAGGGCGGCACCGGAGCCCCTTGCCCGGCATGGCCGCTCGCGGCGTCAACGAAGTCCCCACTTCTCGGCCGCACCGCACCATTAGACACGACGTGTTAATGCGGAGACGCTACCTGCCCTCGCGCCGCGCCTCGCGGCGCATCAGGACCACGAACCCCACGATCACGAACAGCACGACGAAGCCGACCGCGATGAACGGCAGGTAGTTCAGGAAGAGAAGGAGCAGCAGCGCCCAGAGGTCGAGAGTCATCCCGGTCAGGTCGCGATAGCGGCCGGCGGGAGCGGGTCGAGCAGGTGGGGTCCGTTGTTGCGGACGCTGTTCACGTCGCGGGACACCTCGTAGTGCTCGAGGTCGTGCGCGACCGCGTACGACTCCCGGTCGAGCAGCTGCATCAGAGCGTCGACGTCGAGGTGACCGCCGAGCCAGTCGTCGTACCCGTCCGGCGTGATGCACGCCGGCATCCGGTCGTGGACCTCGCCCGGCGCCACGTGCGAGTCGCGGGTGATGATCGCCGTCGACAGCCGCCACTTCTCCGGATCGTCCTCCGCCTTCGACGGATCCGGCCACGCCGACACGACGCCGGCCATCGCGAGGGCCGCGTCGGGCTCGTAGATGAAGTGCGGCTGCTTCCCCGTCTCGGTGACCGTCCACTCGTAGTAGCCGGCCGCCGGGATCGGCACCCGCGACGTCGCGAACGCCCTCCGGAACGTGGGCGAGCTCGCCACCGTCTCGATCCGCGCGTTGATCGGCTGCGGCCGCTGCTTCTTGACGTCCTTCGCCCACACCGGCAGGAGCCCCCAATGCACCATCGGCGCCGACCGCTCCCCGACGCGCTCACGCACGACGGTCACCGGATTCGTCGGCGCCACGTTGTAGTTCGGACGCAGACCCCCGAAGCCAGCCGAGACGAGATCCGGCAGCAGAGCCGCCGTGGAGTCCTTGACGACGAACCGACCACACATCAGCTGAGGAGAGCCGTATTAGCTCTTGAACCGGTCGATCTTCGCCCCGTGCGCGGCGGCGGCCGCAATCACAACCAGGAGCGCCTCGGCCGCTCCGTGCATGTCGTCCCGCTCAGCGCAGCTCTTCGCTTCTGCAAGTTTCTCGCTCATCAGATCGACCCCGGTGTGGTCGTAGGCGAACAGCGCAGCGTATCCAGCGTCGATTGGGCTGGTCGGGGTGTTTGCATTCAGTGCGATCTGGGCGTCATCGATCGAGGTGAGGAGTCGATTCTTATCCGGCATGAAGCGCAGCCTAGCGGGCGCTTCCGGAGGAGTGTCCCGTAAGCGGATCGTGTAATGGGAGCTAGGCCTGGTTGAGGGGGGCGGCGGTAGGGCTGGGGTGGGAGGCTGATCGGAACGAGAGGTTGGGTAGTGGCGGCGAAGTCGAGAAGTGGTCGGTCGGGCTCCGAGGTGCGGCTCACGCAATGGGGGTGGTTCAGTCGGTTGGGGGCGCCGACGGAGCGTGCCCTCATCGGAGGGTCTGTCATCTCGATCGGCGTCGGCTTACTCCTCTCTGACCTGCTGAATCCCGGCGCGCTGCCGTTCGCTGCTCGGCTGGCGATACTCACGGGAGCGTTCGTGTTGCTGTTCGTGGTGCCTCTAGTGGTCCACGCGATTCGCGAGCCTGTGCCGTACGCCGATCTGTCCGCGCGATCAGTGCGCGTGCGCTCCCGCGTCACACCGTTTACGGATTTCACCACAGCGCGGAGGGTGGAGACGGCCCGGTCTAAGCGGGTCGTTCTGGAGGTGTCAGCGCCGGCACAGAAGGTGCTTCTCGAGTTGCGCGACCGACTCGGCCGGGTTACAACCGACCCGACTCGAAGCGCGATCGTCGCGTTCCTGGAAGGAAGCAGCATCACGATGCCGTCTTCGCTGCACGACCCCACCGGCCGCTTCGCTCACGTCAACTTCCCGCAGCACCTCACTCGCGAGCAGGCCGTCGAACTCGCGACCCGCCCGCTGACCGTCCCGGACGTCGGCGCCGGACATCACGGCCTCTGAGCGTAGAGCGGCTCCGAACTCCATCCCCCAGTTGCGAGACCGGCGCTCACGAGCGAGGTCGGCAGCGATCAGCGGCTACGTACGTGGGGGTCTTCCTCCGGCGTCGTATGCGGGCCTGGCGCCGCGCTCTGTCGGCGGCGTCGAACGACGATGTCGCCGAGCGTCACAGCGGCCAGGAGGAGCCAGAGGACGGCGAACACGCCGTTCACGGGATCGCCGCCGGACAAGGCTCGCACGATGCCGGTCACGGCGAGGATCACCAAGAGCATGGCCAGAATCATCCGGATCCGCTCTCGCCGGTTCGCTTTCGGCGCGTCGTTCACCTGCTCAAACTAGCCATTGCGGCCGCAACTCGCGATATCCGACGTCCGTCCGGCCCGGTGAACACGGCACCCACGCTGATCGGGCCAGAGAGTACCCCAACACGACGAGGCTTGTCCGCCGACGTATCGTTCGGCGAAGGAACCGCGTCCCGTATGGGGATGGTTCTCCGGTACACGCGCACGCAGCAGAACCGGCCGCGGGATCCCGCGGCTCGCAGTGTCCTGTAAGTATCAGCGTTCTGTGGCGGCGTTCTGATGCCGCTCCGTGTCGCGCCTAGTTGAGGAGCTCGGCCTGAATCCGAGCGGCGACCGCCTCGCGGAGGGGGCGGACGCTCTCGGCGCTCCAGTCGGTTGGGTCGGGGAACTTCCACTCCAGGAACCGGCCGGTCGGAGTCGCAGGGAGGGTAAGCCCGGGCTTCATGGCGACGACGATGTCCGCGTTCTCGAGGTCCTCCACCGTGACGGAGCGGGGGGTGCGGTCGCTGATATCGAGGCCGAGCTCAGCGACGGTCGCAGCGATCGCGGGGTTTACCGTTTCGGCCGGGGAGAGGCCGGCGGAGGTGGCGGTGTAGCGGTCGCTGGCGAGGACTTGGAGCAGGCCTGCGCCGAGTTGGGAGCGGCCGGCGTTGTGCTGGCAGAGGAAGAGGACGGTGGGCTTCTCGGTCATGCGGGGGTCACTGCTCCGGTGTTCGTGCGGGTCCAGGTCTGGGTGGCGATCTGCACGGCGTCCCAGGGGGAGCCGAGCGGGGGTGTGTAGGAGAGGTCGAGGTCGGAGACCTGCTCGACGGTGAGTCCCGCGAACAGGGCGGTCGCGTAGGTGTCGATGCGCTTGGCGGTCTCGGTGCCGAGGCGTCCGACGAGCTGCGCGCCGAGCAGGCGCCCGTCGCGGGTGTCACCGGTGATGCGGATCGTGATGGGCTGCGCGCCCGGGTAGTAGCGCTTGTGGTCGTCCGCGACCGCTGTCGTCGACGCCGGCGCGAAGCCGGCGGCGAGGGCCTCGTGCTCGCGCAGGCCGGTGCGGGAGGCGACGAGGTCGAACACCTTGACGACCTGGGTGCCGACGGAGCCGGCGAAGCGGGCATCGCCGCCGAGAGCGTTCTCGCCGGCTACCCGTCCCTGCTTGTGGGCCGTGGTGCCCAGCGGCAGGTAGGTGCTGCCGAGCAGACGGTGGTGCGTGGTCACTCCGTCGCCTGCCGCGAACACGTGCGGCAGGCCCGTGCGCATCGCCTCGTCGACGACGACCCCGCGGCCGGCGCCGAGAGACGCTCCGGCGCGGGCGAGCAGGTCGGTGTTCGGCTTCACGCCGACGACGAGAAGGACGACGTCGGCGGTGCGGATGAGGGGTGTGCCGTCGTGGTCGGCGTGCACGGCGAGCCCGGCGGCGGTCTTCTCGATCGAGGCGACGGTGGTCCGGGTGAGGACCTCGACGCCGCGCTCGGTCAGTTCGGTGTGCACGAGGGCGCCGAGTTCGGGGTCGAGGGTGGAGAGCACTTCCGGGCCGCGTTGGAGCTGGGTGACGTGGAGGCCGCGGACGGTGAGGGCTTCGGCCATCTCCAGGCCCACGTAGCCGGCGCCGACGATGATCGCCGTCTGCGGGTCGCGGCTATCGAGGAACCGCTCGAGGGCGAAGGTGTCGCCCATCGAGTGCAGCACGTGCACTCCGTCCTCCGGCCCCAGGTCATCCACGCCGGCGATGCCGGCGGAAGACGCGAGGGCGCCGGTCCCGACGATCAGCTCGTCGTACCCGATCCGATCGAGCGAGCCGTCCGGGGTGCGGACGGTGAGCCGCTGCCCGGCGACGTCGATGTCGGTCGCGAAGGTGTCCAGGCGCAGGCTCATGCCGGTGGCTTCGAGGTCGGCGTGGGTGCGGTGCGCGAGCGACTGCCACGGCTGGACCTCGCGGGAGAAGTAGTACGGGATCCCGCAGATGGAGAAGTTCGGGTACGAGTCGGCGACGACGACGGTCACGTCGACGGACGGGTCGAGCTCGCGGGCGCGCAGCGCGGCGGAGATCCCCGCGTCGCTGCCGCCGATGGCGACGAGATGCATCAGATGGGCCTTCCGGATCAGACGTGTGAAGAGGTGGAGGTGGTGGCCGGGACCACGAGGTGCCCGGCGGTCCGGGCGGCGCCCGGGAAGAGGAACACGGCGATGCCGACGCCGATCGCGGCGCCGACGAGCTGCGCAGCGATGAACGGCAGGACGGAGGTGGGGGCGATGCCGGCGAAGGTGTCGGTGAAGACGCGGCCGAGGGTCACGGCGGGGTTCGCGAACGAGGTCGAGGACGTGAACCAGTACGCCGCACCGATGTACGCGCCGACCGCGGCCGCGGCGAGCGGGCCGCGGTTCGTGCGGGCGAGGGAGAGGATCACGAGGACCAGGCCCGCGGTGGCGACGACCTCCCCGAGCAGGTGCCCGGCAGTGACCCGCTCGGTCGTCGCGATCGAGGTCGGGACCTCGAACATCGCGTTCGCGAGGACCGCGCCACCGACACCGCCGAGCAGCTGCGCGCCGACGAACACCGCCAGCTCCCGCCCCGACACGCCGGTCCGGTCGCGGCGGCCGAGGAGCGCGTCGATGGCGGAGACGAGCGGGTTGAAGTGCGCCCCCGACACCGGCCCGAGTGTCAGGATCAGCACCGCGAGGCCCAGCGCGGTCGCGAGGGAGTTCTCCAGCAGTTGCACGCCGACATCGTTCGGGGAGAGCGACTGGGCGGCGATGCCGGAGCCGACGACGATCGCTACGAGCAGGCCCGTGCCGAGGAACTCGGCCACGGCCCGACGAGCGAGCGGAGGAAGGGAAGTGGTGTCCATGTCGTCGGCCATCTTGACCGCTCACGTTCACTCAGTCAATATTGAGTCAATGAACACCGAGCGAACCGAATTGGAAGCGCGGGCCGCCCGGCACGCGGCCCTCAGTGATCCCGCGCGCCTGCGGATCGTGGACCTGCTCACCCTCGGTGACCTGGCGCCGCGGGAGCTGCAGGACCGACTGGGGATGACCTCGAACCTCGTCGCGCACCACCTCGCCGTCCTCGAGCGCGAGGGCATGATCCTCCGTCGCCGCTCGGAGGCAGACCGGCGCCGCAGCTACGTGCACCTGATCCCCGGCGCGTTCGATCAGCTCGGGCCCTCGACCACCGCCGCGGCGCGGCGGGTGCTGTTCGTGTGTACCGCGAACTCCGCCCGCTCCCAGCTCGCCGCGCAGCTCTGGGCACAGCGCAGCTCGATCCCCGTGGCGTCCGCCGGCACGCACCCCGCCGCGGCGATCGCGGCTGGCGCCATCACGACTGCCGAGCGGCACGGCCTGACGCTGACAGGGAATGCTCCGCAGCAGTTCGCGGACGTCGCCGCCGACACCGACTTCGTGATCACTGTCTGCGACGCCGCGCACGAGGAGCTCGGCTCGGAGGCGCTGCACTGGTCGATCCCCGACCCGGTGCCCGCCGGCACGGACGCCGCGTTCGATGCCGCCTACGACGAGCTCGCCGCTCGCGTCGACGCTCTCGCGGCGAGGGTCACGGCCGCCTGATCAGACGCGGGTGAGCATCCCCGCGAGAGAGTCGAGCGCGCCGGGGACGAGGGAGAAGTACGCCCACGTGCCGCGCTTTTCGCGGGCCAGGATCCCGGCGTCCACGAGGATCTTCAAGTGGTGCGACACCGTGGGCTGGCTCAGCCCGACCGGCTCCGTGAAGTCGCACACGCACACCTCGCCCGAGCTGCTCGACGCGACGATCGATACCAGGCGAAGCCTTGCCGGATCCGCCATCGCCTTCAACGCCCGGGCCAGCAGCTCGGCGCCCTCGGCGCTCAGCGGCTCGCGCGTGAGGGGCGCGCAGCACGCGGCCGCCGCTGCGGTGAGGGTCAGCTCGGTCGTCGCCATGCCTCCACCCTCCCACACATTGACAGTCATCGATATGCCGGGGCAGACTCAGTCCATCGATGATCGTCGATGTTGAGGAGTGCACCTGATGACCATGCTGCTGACCGTCCCGCCCCGCACCGATGAGCGCCGCCTCACCGGCCTGCCCGTCGCCGTCATCGGCGCCGGGCCCGTTGGTCTGGCTGCTGCCGCGCACCTGCTCGAGCGCGGCCTCGACGTCATCGTCTACGAGGCCGGCGAGAGTGCAGGTGCCACTGTGCAGCAGTGGGGTCACACCCGCCTGTTCTCGCCGTGGGAGTACCTGGTCGACTCCGCCGCCGGACGCCTGCTCGACGCCGCCGGCTGGGAGGCGCCCGCGGCGAGGAAGCTGCCCACCGGGCACGAGTTCGTCCGCGACTACCTCGCGCCCCTCGCCGCGACCCCGCAGCTCGCCCCCGTCATCCGCTATCGCTCCCGCGTGTTGGCCGTCACCCGCGAGGGCATGGACCGCACCCGTTCCACCGGCCGCGCCGCCATTCCGTTCCTGCTGCGCCTGGACACGCCGGAGGGCGCCGTCGACGTCACCGCCCGCGCCGTGATCGACACCTCGGGCACCTACTCCACGCCCAACGCCCTCGCCTCCGCGGGCCTCGACCCGATTGGCGCCGTCGACGTCGCCGAGCACCTCAGCCACGCGCTGCCGGACGTGCTCGGCGCCGACCGCGCCCGCTTCGCCGGGAAGCGGATCCTCGTCGTCGGCGCCGGCCACTCCGCCGCGAACACCCTGATCAAGCTCGCCCGCCTCGCCCGCGAGGAGCCGGATACGCGGATCACCTGGGCGATCCGCGGCACCAGTCCGCTGCGCGTCTTCGGCTCGGGCGACGACGAGCTGGAGGAGCGCGGCAAGCTCGGCGGCACGGTTCACCAGCTCGTCCGCAACGGCGCGATCACGCTTCTCGACCGCTTCGAGATCGACCGCCTCGAGAAGGCTCCCTCCGGTGGGGTCACGGTGCTGGGGCGCCGCCGGAAGGAGCGGGAGAGCGTCGAAGCCGACGTCGTCGTGCAGGCCACCGGGTTCCGGCCCGACCTCGACATGCTGCGGGAGATCCGCGTCTCCCTGGACGAGATCGTGGAAGCGCCCCGCGCGCTCGCGACGCTCATCGACCCGAACCTGCACTCCTGCGGCACCGTCGACCCCCACGGCGTCGCCGAACTAGCGCACCCCGAGCCGAACTTCTACATCGCCGGCATGAAGTCCTACGGCCGCGCCCCGACCTTCCTCCTCGTCACCGGCTACGAGCAGGTCCGCTCCATCGCGGACGAGCTCGCTGGCGATCATGCCGCGGCCCGCCAGGTGCAGCTCGTGCTGCCCGAGACCGGCGTCTGCTCCACCGACATCGGATCCGCAGGAGGAAGCTGCTGCTCATGACCGCGATCCGGACGATGCTCCCCGAGGACTGGGCGGCGGTCGAGACGATCTACCGCGAGGGCATCGCCACCGGGCACGCCACCTTCGAGGCCGAACCGCCGACGTGGGAGACATTCGACGCGGGGAAGCTCGACGTCGGACGTCTGGTCGCCGTCGACGGCGACCAGGTCCTCGGGTGGGTAGCGCTCTCGCCCGTGTCGAGCCGGCCCGTCTACTGCGGAGTGGTCGAGCACTCCGTCTACATCGCGTCGTTTGCCCGCGGCCGCGGCATCGGCGCCGAACTCCTGCAGGCGCTCATCGACGCCGCAGACGCCGCAGAACCTTGGACCATCCAGTCGAGCATCTTCCCCGAGAACACCGCCAGCCTCGCCCTCCATGATCGAGCCGGTTTCCGCCGCGTCGGCACCCGCGAGCGCATCGCCCTGATGAGCTACGGACCAGCCGCCGGCTCCTGGCGCGACACAATCCTCATCGAACGCCGACGCCCGTCCTGACCGTCCCGGTAGGGGATCGGTCAGCGCTTCACTTGGGTTCGGCTGAGTAGGTGCGTGCCGCCCAGCTTGGCCAGTAACTCTCGGCCGCGTCGAGGTCAATGCCGCGAAGACGGATGAGGCAGACGTCGTGGTCGCTGCGGGTAACTACCCAGAGGCTATGGGTCCGGCCGTGAGCTCGCTTCGGGATCCAGGCCAGCACCTCGTCAAGGTCGGTTTCTGAGAGCTCCCACTCTTGGTTCGAGGAGCCGTCTTCGGACCAGAAGTGGACGCGGTACGTCGGATCGTCGACCTGCAAGGTTTGGTCGCGCGGATCGTGCAGCTCTGCCTTCATGCGCCCACTGTAACTATCGGGGTGCTCGAGGCTGGCCCGTATGGGGATCGACCAGCGGGCGTCGGTTCCTGTCGGCGCTTATTTGCGACTGCGGATCCCGCGTCGTGGCTGGTTTATTATCGATGCGATTACGAACAGCATCGCGGCCGCAACAGCCCAGGGGCCGGTGAATGCCAGTGCTTGCCCAATCGGCCGCCACATCGGAGCTACGAGCCCGCCGAGCACCAACCCGGCTGCACTACCGACCAGGGCATGTGCCGTAGCTCCGGCGGCTAGGCGGCCGCCCCGGCTGAGCCACACTCGCTCGACCACACGATCGAGGAGGTAGGTGAGCATAGCGACTGGCATGCTCGTGAACGCGGCAACCAACGCGAGCCCGCTGATGGCGATCAGCGTGAAGCCCGGGTCCGCCGCGAGCGGCGTCGGACCCCTGCCGTTCGCCGCATCGACCAGCCTGCCAAGCGAGAACGGCACCACCGCTAGGAATGACCCCACGAGCGCCAGGACCGTGCTGGCGCGCAAACGAGCACCCGGCGCTCGCTCGCCCTTCTTCGCGGTAGGACCACCGCTTTGGCCCGAGAACATCACTAGCCGATTCTGTCTCGCATTCAGAGGTTCTGTCGTCCCGTTTGGGGATCGGTCAGCGGAGTGCTGCCTGGAGGCGGCTCCGGTCATCCGGTGGAAGACGTCGACGAAGAAGCGGTGTCAGCTGAGCATGACGCCGAGATGGGCACGGCGTCGTCGCTGTCGATGCGGGGCACGGTTCCGGCCCAGTCGTTCATCGCGTCGAGCACGGGCCGCAGACCTCGACCGACCGGAGTCAGCTCGTACTCGACCCGAGGAGGGATCTCCGGGTAGGCGGTGCGGGTGACCAGCCCGTACGTCTCGAAGCGCCGCAGCCGGTTGGTCAGGGTATGAGCGCTCACTCCCGGCAGCGCCTTCATCAGGTCGCCGAACCGCATCGGGCCGTTCAGGAGCTCGCGGATGACGAGCGTCGCCCAGGGGCCGTCCAGAAGGGTCAGGAAGCGCGCTATCCCGCACTCGGGCCACTGATCAGCGGAGAACGACATCGAATCGGCCCTCTCACCATTACTGCAGTTGACGTAACCGGTGCAACGTCTGCAGTAATGCTCTCATGACCTACATCGTTCACGGAGCGACCGGTGCGCAGGGCGCTCCCGTCGCCGCCGCACTCCTCCGCTCCGGCAAGACCGTCACCGCAGCCGTCCGCACTCCCGACGCCTACGCCTCCGGGCCGGCTGTCGCGGTCGACGCCGCTGACGTCGACGGCCTCGTCGCGGCGTACACCGGCGCCGAGGGCGTCTTCGTCCACTTGGCACTGGGCTCTCCGGCGCAGCAGCTCGAGCACGCTCGGTCGATCGCGGCGGCGGTCGGCCGGGCCCGCCCCGCGCGCGTGGTCTTCTCGACCAGCGGCTACCCGCTCGAGGAGACGGACGACAGCCCGCACGGGGTCCTCGCGCGCGGGCTCGCCGCGACGGGCGTCTCGACCGCGGTCCTCGCGCCCCGGCTCTACTTGGAGAACCTCCTCCTCCCGCCCGTGATCGCCTCCGTCCGCGAGCAGGCCGTCCTCCCGTACCCGATCCGGGAGGACTTCCGCGTGTCCTGGAGCTCGCACCTCGACGTCGCCGACGCCGCAGCGCGCCTGTTCGAGCGGAGCGACGTCACCGGCGTCGTCGCCGTCGGCGCCCTGCCCGGACTCCTCGGCGAGGATCTCGCCGCCGGCTTCACCCGCTACTTCGGGAAGGACGTGGTCTTCCATGCGCAGACCCCCGATGAGTTCGGCGCCACGACGATCCCGCTCTTCGGTGAGCAGGGGATGACCCCCGTGATCGACTCGTACCGCTGGCGCGCCACCCAGCCGGACGAACTGATCGAGGAGGCGCGCAGTGCGCAGACTCTGCTGGGACTCCCGCCGCGGTCAGTGGAGCAGTGGCTGCAGGACCTCGATGTCTGATCCTTGATCGCGCAGATCACCAACCCCACGCGCGTCCCGTAAGGGGATGATCCACCGGTACACGCGTGCGCAGCAGAACCGGCCGTCGATCCTGGCGCTCGTCTGCACAGCTCTTCGCGTCAATGCAGCGGTCTTGCCGACGACCGTGGGTATTCGGATGTTCGAGGTCCCCTGCAAACACGACCGGGGCGCCGGTCCACCGTTCCGTACGGGGATGATGTTCCGGGTTGCGCGGACCCCTCCTCCTCGCCCGGCCGGTGCGAGCGAGGGGGAGGGGTGATTCAGGCGTCGAGCGCGTGAACGCGTTCTGTCGTCCGCATCCTTCCTGCCGTCAGTGCGAGGACGGCCAGGACCGGCGGGAGGAGGCCCGCGACGATGAAGATCGTCTCTGTGGGAACGATCAGCGACAGGGGTCCTGCGATCGTGATCGAGACGGGGAGGAACGCGATCGAGACGAAGAAGTCGAGGCTGGCGACTCGTCCGATCATGTCCATCGGGACGAGGCGTTGCAGCAGCGTCCCCCAGATCACCACGCCTGCTCCGGTGGTCGCGCCGACGACGAAGAGCGCCGCGAGCATGATCCAGAGTTCTTCCGCCGAGCCGAGAAGGGCGAGCGGGAGGGTGCCGCCGCCCCAGCAGGCGAGCATGAACGTGAGGTAGCGGCGCGGCAGCCGTAGCGACGAGACGACGAGCGATCCGATCGCGCCGCCGATACCGAAGGCCGCGAGTAGTAGACCGAAGGTTGCTTCCGCGTTCTCGAATCGATCGCGGGTGAGGAAGGGCAAGAGTACTTCTATCGGTCCCTGGATGATCAGGGCGAGCGAGGACCCGAAGAGCAGGGTCCAGAGGAGCCATCTGGTGCCGGCTACGTACCGGATGCCGGCCCGGAGGTCCGCCCAGACGCTGGTCCGCTTCTCCGAGGCATCGCCTGACGGCTCTTCGTCGCGGCGGCTGAGGAACAGGGTGATCACGAAGGCGATCGCGGAGGACGCCGCGACGATCGCTGCGCCCACTGCGGGGAAGAACGCTCCGACGATCACGCCGCCGAGCGCCGGCCCGAGCCCCTGCCCCATGGAGGGGCGCAGCGCGCCCTCGAGCCCGTTCGCCGCGAGCAGCTGCTCCGGGGGGAGCACCTGCGGGAGGTAGGAGCTGTAGGCCGGGTAGAAGAAGGCGCTGCCGGCGCCCATCACGAACGACGCGGCAGCGACGTGCCACAGCTCGACCACTCCGGTGAGCGAGAGGCCGGCGACGACGGCCATGACCGCAGCCGTGCACCCCTGCACGGTGATGATGATGCGTCTCTTCGAGAACCGGTCGGCGACGACTCCGCCGATGATCGAGAACGCGAACAGTCCCAGGCTCATCCCCGCCGCGACCGCGGACAGCGCCAGCGGGCTGTCTTCGAGCTCGATCACCTGGAAGACCATGACGATCGTCCACATGCCGGTCCCGAACACCTCGATCCCGACCGCAGCGAACACGAGCCGGTAGTCCCGCGAGGCGAGCGGGCGCAGCGCCCGCATCCGCTCCGCCGCGCTCACGCTGCGACCTCGCTTCCGGCCGCGAGGCGCAGATGCGGCCACGTCTCGACGTCGCGGAGCAGCTGCCGGTCGTGCGTGGAGAGGACGACGGCCGCTTCGGTGGCGGCGAGAGCATCGGTGAGCTCGTCCACGAGCGCGATCGAGAGGTGGTTCGTCGGCTCGTCCAGCAGGAGCACGTGCGGTCGGGCCGCGAGCACGAGCGCCAGGTCGAGGCGCCGCTGCTGCCCCGTCGACAACTCACCGACCCGCTTGCTCGACTCCCGCGGCCGCAGGAGTCCGAGCTGCGAGAGCCCGACCGCCTCGACGCCACTGAGCGCGTCCTCTGCGAGGAGAGCGTCGACGCGAGTCCGGTAGAGGTCGCTCGCGCGTCGGTCCAACGGAAGGGTGCTCTCCTGGCGGAGGAATCCCAGCCGCACGCCGCGCGGCCGGCGGACTGTGCCGGTGTCCGGTTCGAGGTCGCCTGCGAGGACTGCGAGTAGCGTCGACTTCCCGGCGCCGTTCGCCCCGGTCAGCACCAGCCGACCCCGATGCGACAGGGACAGCGATGCCGCCACGGACAGTCGGCACTCGACGCTCACGCCGTCGGCGGTGAGCAGCGCCGCTCCGGTGCGCGTCGCGAGATCCGGGAACCGGAACTGCTGCGGAGGCTCCGGCACGGTCACCGCATGCGCGTCGAGCTGGTCCTGGCGGCGGTGCACGCTCTGCACGAGGCCGCCCGCACGGGTGGCGCGGCCGTGCTTGTCGGTGCCCTTCTCCGGACGCCAGCCGGAGACGAGTCGATTCTGCGCTGCGGTGAGACTGTCCTGCAGGCGGGCGTGCTCGGCCTGCTGCCGGTCGTACTCCTGCTCCCACCGCTCACGCTCCGCCGCTCGTCCCTCGCGGTAGCCGGCGTAGCCGCCGCCGTATACGCGGGGCCGGTCGTCGGGTGTCGGATCGAGGTCGAGGATCGAGTCCGCGACGTCTGTCAGCAGAGCGCGGTCGTGAGTCACGACCACTACGCCGCCGCGGCGGGTGCGCAGCCGCTCGGTGAGGAACTCGAGGCCGCTGCGGTCGAGGTGGTTCGTCGGCTCATCCAGTAGGAGGAAGTCGTCGTCGGCGCCGAGCAGGCACGCCAGCCGCACCCGGTACCGCTGTCCGACCGACAAGTCATCGAGTCGCCGTGCCGGGTCCGACTCGGCGTCGAGCGCGTCGAGCGCGATCCGCACCCGCCGCTCGGCGTCCCAGGCGTCGAGGGCTTCCGCCTCTTCGAGCGCGGTCGCGTACCGCTCGTCCGCGCCCTCGACACCGGCGGCGAGGTCGACGGCGGCCGCAGCGAGGGCTGCGAGAGCCGAGAGCGGTGCGGCGATCGCGTCCGCGACCGCCTGGCCGACCGTCCGGTCATCGCTCGCGGGCATCTCCTGCTCGGCCAGGCCGAGAGTGCCGACGCGGTGCACGGCACCCTCCTCGGGGACCAAGGTGTCGGCGAGGACGTGCAGAAGAGTCGACTTCCCGCGGCCGTTCTCCCCGACGATCGCAAGACGGGACAGGGGTGTGACCGCGACGTCGACGTGGTGGAGGACCGTCGTTGCTCCGCGGATCACGGAGACGTCGGTGGCGGTGAGTTGGGCGCGCAGGCGCGCCGGAATCGGGTGGGTGGAGGTGGGCATTCGAATCCTTCGAGACGACGCACGACGCGCTGAGCAGCGCGCCGATGCGCGAGTGACGGCGACCCCGACAGAAAGGGGTCGAGAGCAAGCGGCCGCCGCAGGCTCGGAGGAACTCAACGAGCGCGGTAGGCCTTACTCAGCCGTCACAGGAAGTACAAATGCACCTTTCGAGGGTAGAAGCACCAGCAGGCATCGCGCAAACCATCTCAGTGGGTCGTCCCGTTAGGGGATCGCTCGAAGAGAGCGTGCGACACGGGGTCGGGGTGCCGTTTCGGCATCGCGGGCATCGGCCACGTCGCGACCACGGGTGCATACCGAGTGCTGATCTTTGTTCTCGCAGGCCCTCGCCTTCCGGGTTCCTGTCCGGCGCGAGCGCCTGCTGGTCCTGCTCGCCGGCGGTGCGGTCGGTGCTGCGTGTCAGCGCATCGTCTGCGTGCCGATGACGCTGAGGAGCCGGAGCTTTTCGTGGCTCTCCGAGCCGGGTGCGGCCGTGTAGACGAGTAGGTAGTGCAGCTGCTCCGGATCCACGAGCGTCTGGCAGGACAGTTCCAACCGGCCGAGCTCGGGGTGCACGAACCGCTTGATGGCGTTCGGCCGGACGCCCACTTCGTGTGCCGTCCACAGCCCGCGGAACTCTGCGCTCTGCGACATCAGGAGCTGCACGTAGCGCGCCGCTCGGGAATCCGGGCCGCGTCGGGTCGCGACCTCGCGGAGACCTGAGACCCACAGGCGCCCCAGGAACGCATGGTCCTCCTCCGCGTAGAGGCGACGGCTGTCCGGGTCGGCGAACCAGCGGTACCCGATGCTGCGCTCGGGTCCGATGAAGTGGGAGGTGTCGCCCGTGAGCGCGACGCCGAGTGGCGTCTGCATCAACGTCTCGCCGAGCTCGGAGACCACCTCGGCGGGTGTGTCCTCGAGGCGATCGAGGATGCGCAGCAGCCCAGGGGCGACATGGTCGCTCGTACCTCCGCGGGCCGGCGGCTCGTACCCCGCGAGGCGGAGCAGATGATCCCGTTCGTCGAGCGTGAGGTGCAGCCCGTGCGCGATCGCCGCGAGCATCTGCTCGGACGGTTGCGGGCTGCTTCCGCGCTCGATGCGGGCGTAGTAGTCGGCCGACATGCTGGAGAGGGCCGCGACCTCCTCGCGGCGGAGTCCGCTCGTGCGGCGGCGGGCCGTGCGCGGCAGGCCGACGTCCTCCGGCTGGAGAGCCTCGCGGCGGCGGCGCAGGAACTCGGCGAGCCCCGCGGGATCCATCTGGCGCATGCGTCCTCCTGGTGTCGATCCATCCTCCCGGGTGCCCGTGATCTCAGCCAGGACCTGCCGATCCACGTCTGGACGCGCCGTGGATCCGCCTCGGCGGAACGGCCAGGCTCATCGCAGCCGACGCGGATCCGCCGCGTCACCACCGCCAGGAGGCCCCGCCATGGCTCGTCGTCCGATCGACATCCCCGTCCCCGACCTCACCGGTCGCCGCGCACTCGTCACCGGAGGAAGCGACGGCATCGGCCTGGCTCTCGCCACGCGGCTCGCCGGCAGGAATGCCGAGGTCCTGCTGCCGGTGCGAGACCGGCGGAAAGGCGAGGCCGCCGTCGCGCGCATCCGGGAGCGCCACCCGGCGGCTCGCGTGACGCTGCACGACCTCGATCTCGCGTCGCTCGACTCCGTGGGGTCTCTCGCGTCCCGCCTCGCGGAGACGGGTGCGCCCCTTCATCTGCTCGTCGCTAACGCCGGCGTGATGACGCCGCCCGCGCGTCGCACCACGGCCGACGGGTTCGAGCTGCAGCTGGGGACGAACCACCTGGGTCACTTCGCGCTCTTGGGGCGCCTGCTGCCACTGCTGCGGGCCGGAGCCGCGCGCGTCGTCTCGCAGGTGAGCGTCGCGGCCGGCCAGGGCGCGGTGAACTGGGACGACCTCCAGTGGGAGCGCCGCTACCACGCGATGCGGGCGTACAGCTCGTCGAAGATCGCGTTCGGCCTCTTCGGCCTCGAGCTGCAGCGCCGCAGCGCGGCGGGAGAATGGGGGATCACGAGCGATCTCGCCCATCCCGGCGTCGCGCCGACGAGCCTCCTCGCGGCGCGCACGGCGACGGGCCGCTCCCGTGACGGGCTCGACGTGCGAACGATCCGCTTCCTGTCCCGGATCGGCATCCTCGTGGGGACCGCCGAGACCGCGTCCCTGCCGGCGCTGCTGGCGGCGACCTCGACCGGAGGCGGCGGTCGCCTCATCGGCCCGAGCGGACCCGGGCACCTCGGCGGCGCGCCCGCGGAGCAGCGGCCCTTCTCCCGCGTGGCCGACGTCGACGACGCACGTCGCATGTGGGGACTGTCCGAGGAGCTGACGGGCGTGCGCTTCCCCGCGTGAACCGCGCCGGCGAGGTCGACGTGCCGGCGGGCTCACCGAGCGTGAGTGCGTCGTCGCTGCCGGTACAGCACGGCGTGTGCGAGAAGGCTGCCGATGGCAGCGCCGATGGTGTTCGTGATCCCGTCGCTCGTATCGCACGCGCGACCGATGGCCGGCACCACAGCCTGAATGAGCTCGATTCCCGCGGACATCGCGCTCGCTCCGAGACCCGCCACAACAGGTCGCCGCCAGCGCACTCCCGCAAGGAACGCGACTGGCACGAACAGCAGGACGTTCGCTATCGACTCCACAGCGGTCGGTGCGAGCGATCCGGGCACGACGTGCTTGACGAGCTTCGCTGACGAAGACACGTGGGATCAGAGTTGCGGGGCCGGCGAGTTCGACGGCACGATCGGCCGGAACACTTTCCATGTCGTTCCGGACGGCGGGGGCGCGGAAGAGACGTGGACGCTGCTCAGTGAGAACGTCTACCTCGACAGCGCTGGTACGCGGTGACGACGATCGAGGAGCTGCGACTGGCGCTCGTTCCCGTGTTCGAGGAGATGCTGCACGAGGATGAACGCTCGTCGCTTCGGCTGCACTTCGTGCGGCTCGCAGAGTGGCCGGACGGTTCCCCGCTGAGTCCTGCGGATCGGCTCGAGGACGGCAGCGTCGTCGTGCAGTGGGCTGTCCTCGAGGAGACGGGCTCATCGCGAGAGCTTCAGAGCGGCGTCGCCATGTCCGTCCTCGCTGTGGCCGTGCAGAGCGACCTTCAAGATTTCATCGCGGAGAGCTCGTTCGGGTGGGGACAGCTCAGGGGTGTCAAAACGCTCCTCTGAATAGCTGACGTCGGCCGGCTCCGCCGGCAGGGGAGTGGCAGGCAATCACACCGATGCCCCATCGATGCTTGGCCACCTCCTCAACCAAGCGCCATCGTCGTACAGTCTGGTCATGGGTGCAGTGGTTCGGCGTCGCGTTCGGTGGTGGTGGCTCGCGATCGCGTTTGTTGCTCTCGTCGCTGTAGTCCTTCTCGCCAGTGACCGTTCGGGTAGCTGTGCGGAGTATGCGAACTCCCCAGGCGTGTGCACCAGCGTCAATGAGGATCCTCGTACCTGGGTCCTCGTTGGGATCGGCAGTCTGATCGTCCTCGGCGCGCTGTACGGAGCGTTTCGGCGCCGGTAGTCGAGCCCCGGAAACCGAGCGCGGCCGTCCCGTACGGCGGTCGATCGCAGACGCATTCTGACGCAGCGGCTCCACCGCGGAGAGCGAGTTCGGCCGGGGACAGCTCTGGGTCCTGAATCGCTCCTGCGACCGGACGAGCCGCTTAGGCTGTCGCGCATGCGGGGGCGTGCAGTGATAGTGGTCGGGATCTGTGGGATCGGGTTGCTGATGCTCGGCTGCGCGCGTGCTGAGCCGCAGAGGCTGCCGGGACTGGGGTCGAGTGAGTCGGCTCCAGAAGGGGTGCTGTACCGTTCGATCTCTCGGGGCGGTATCGAGGGATTCGAGGCGAGTCGGGTTCGCTGGCTCGATGAGGGTGATGGTTTCGAGCTGACCCTGACGGGAAGTGGGAACTGCCCCGTCGTCCCCGCGACGATGGAAGTCCTGGCCCCGGATCGGCTGCTGATCGAGACGAAGCAGCAGGTCGATCCCGCCGGATGTCAGGAGGATGCCGCGCTGTGGAGCTTCGTGCTGGATGCGCCCGAAGGTCTCGACGGCGCCGCGCCGGTCCAGGTGGACTTCTCCGGCGGGCAGATCGCTTCTACCGAAGAGATGGCACCGCGACGGTGAGTCGGAGACTGCCTGGAACAGGTCATCCCGTATGGGGATCGTCCACCGGTCGTGGGAACCGAATTCGCGCCAGCAGGTCTTCGTAGGGCTCTACGTCTCCCAGGTGAACGTGATCGCCCCTGCGTTCTGCGCCGCAGTAGCGACGATGAGGACGATTCCGGCGGTGATCAGTGCAGTATCTTCTAGCCAGAGCCAGCCGCGCGCTCGAGGTCCCGAACGAAAGCGCCACCATCCCTGCGCCGCACAGCCGAGTGCCGCGACACCGACGTACACGACGCCTCCCCAGCGAGCGAACTCGGTCAAGTGAAAGCCGAGCAGGGCCCCGCCCCACACGATCACCATCACCACCCCGGCCAAACCGACCGAGAGCAGCCACAGAGCGAACGCAGCTAATCGGCGCCAGTCTTCGGGTGGTGACGGCGCTCGGCATCCGAAGCAATCGCGGCTCCCGTCCCTCCGCCCGCCCGCTCGAGCAGCGGGGGAGCACCCTCCGTTACCTGGTGAACGTTCACGTACAGGTTCCGCGCCGCACTTGTCCCGTCCCCTCCCGCCCGCCTACCGTGGTGCGTGAACGTTCACGCCGACGACGCCGCGAAAGGGTCACCCATGACCGACTCCACCCCGACCACTCCCGCACCCGGCTGGGCGGTGCTCGGCCCCGGCAGCATCGCGCGCCGGTTCCTCTCCCAGCTCCCGGCGAGCGACCGCGGCGCCCGGCTCGTCGCGGCGGGCAGCTCCGATCCGGGGCGCGCCGCGGCCTTCGCCGCCGAAGCCGTCGAGCACGGCTTCGCGGACGCGACCGCCGGCGACTACGCCGCGGTCCTCACCGACCCGCGGGTCACCGCGGTCTACATCTCCACCGTGCACACGGGTCACGCCGCGCTCGTCCTGCAGGCGCTCGAGGCCGGCAAGGCCGTGCTCTGCGAGAAGCCGCTCGCCGTCAACCACGGCACGGCGATGGCCCTGGTCGACGCCGCCCGCAGCGCGGGTCTGCCGCTGGTCGAGGCGTACATGTACCGCTTCCACCCGCAGACGGCCGCGCTGCTCGAACTCGTCCGCGACGGCGCGATCGGCGAGGTCGTGCACATCGACGCCTCCTTCTCCTTCCGCACCCCGTCCCGCGAGGGCCGCCTGTACGACGTCGCGACGGCCGGAGGAGGCGTCCTCGACGTCGGCGGGTACACCGTCACCGCCGCGGCGGCCGTGGTGCAGGCCGCGACCGGTGCCGCCGTCGCCGAGCCCGTCGAGTTCGACGCGAGGGGCAGCCTCGGCCCGACCGGTGTCGACGAGTGGAGCGTCGCCCGCGCGACCTACCGCGGCGGCATCACCGCGACCCTCCGCACCGGAGTGGCGCTCGACGACGTGAACGCCCTGACGATCCACGGCACACGGGGCCGGCTGCACGTGGCCGACCCGTGGTTCGGTGCGTCCGACGCGGGCATCGAGATCAGCGTCGTGGGGGAGGAGCCGCGCATCCTCACGTTCGAGGGGGAGAGCCCCTACGCGCTCGAGGCGGACGCGACGACCGATGCCCTGGCGGCCGGTTCGGTCGAGGCGCCGCAGATGACGCTCGAGGAGACGCTCGCGACGGCTCGCACGCTCGACCGCTGGCGCGCCGCGATCGGCCTGCGCTTCCCGTTCGAGGCCGAGACCGCGGACATCCCGACGGTGTCCGGGCGGCCGCTGCGCGCGGCATCGGACAGCCCGATGCTCTTCGGCGAGATCCCCGGCGTCGGAAAGCGGATGTCGCGGCTCGTGATGGGTGTCGACAATCAGCCGGATCTGGCGCACGCCTCGGCGATCTTCGACGCGTTCGTCGAGCAGGGCGGCACTGCCTTCGACACCGGCTACATCTACGGCGACGGCGAGATGGAGGGCCGCCTCGGCCGGTGGATCCGCAACCGCGGCATCCGCGAGGACGTCGTCGTGATCACCAAGGGCGCGCACACCCCCTACTGCGACCCGGAATCGCTCTCCCGGCAGCTGCTCGAGAGCCTCGAGCGGCAGGGCACCGACTACGCCGACATCTACCTGATGCACCGCGACAACCTCGAGGTGCCGGTGGGGGAGTTCGTCGACGTGATGGACGAGCACCAGCGCGCCGGGCGGATCCGCGCCTACGGCGTCTCGAACTGGACGCCGGCGCGCTTCGACGAGGCGCAGGAGTACGCCCGCACTCACGGGCGGGCCGGGTTCCAGGCGCTGAGCGACCACTTCGGCCTGGCCGAGGCGTACGACGTGCCGTGGGAGGGCTGCGTCCACGTCACCGACCGGGCGTCGAAGGAGTGGCTGGTCGAGCGGCAGATCCCGCTGCTGCCGTGGTCCTCGCAGGCCCGCGGCTTCTTCACCGGCCGCGCGCGCCCGGACGACACCAGCGACGCCGAGCTGGTGCGCTGCTACTACGGGCCGGACAACTTCGAGCGCCTGCGCCGGGCCGAGCAGCTGGCGGCCGAGCACGGCGTCGGAGCGACGGCGATCGCGCTGGCCTACGTGCTCGCGCAGCCGTTCCCCACCTTCCCGCTCTTCGGGCCGCGCACGATCACCGAGCTGCGCTCGTCGATGCGCGGCCTGTCGATCGAGCTGACTCCGGAGCAGACGGCATGGCTCGACCTCCGCGCCTGAGCGGTGCCGAGGCCGGCGGCCGCGCGACGATCCACGACGTCGCGGCCGCCGCCGGGGTCTCCCGACAGACCGTCACCCGCGCGATGAACGGCATGCCGGGCATCAGCGAGGAGACGAAGCGGCGGGTCCTCGACGCCGCGGAGCAGCTGTCCTACCGCCCGTCGCGGTTCGGCCGCGGCCTGGTCACCGGCGGCGAGCACCAGCTCGGGCTCGTCGTCGACGACCTGCGGAACCCGTGGTCGCCGGAGCTCGCCTCGGCCGTCGTGCGGGTTGCGGCGGCGCGGGGCTGGAACGTGTCGCTCGCGGACGTGGGCCTCGCCGCCGACTCCGACCGGATGATCCAGGCGCTGGGCGCGCAGACCGATGCGGTGATCGGCACCTTCGGCGATCGTGCCGCGGAGTGGATCGAGCGGCTCGGCTCCGTGCCCGTCGTCGAGCTCGACCCGACCGGCGACCCGCTGCGCGCCGCGGTGCTGCTCGACCACTCCGAGGCCGTCGAGGCGCTGGCCGAGCACCTGGTGGGAGCGGGCGTGCGGCGCCCGGTGGTCGTCGACGTCTCGCGGGACGCGCGGCCGAGCCGGCGAGCCGAGCTGCTGATCCGGGCCTTCGCCGCGCGCGGACTCGAGGCCTCCGTCGTCCGCGCCGAGGGCCCCACCGCCCAGGCGGCCGCGGACGCGACCGAGCGGATCATCGCCCGGCCGCGGGTCGCCGACGCGATCGTCGCGTTCAACGACCTCTGCGCGCTCGGCGTGCTCTCCGCCTGCCGTCGGGCGGGCGTCGACGTGCCCGGCGACGTCCGGGTGGTCGGGATCGACGGCCTCTCGATCGGGCGGCTGCTCGCACCGACGCTGACCACCCTCGCCGTCGACCTCGACGAGCTCGCGCGGCACGCCCTCGACCTCGCGGTCGCCATGATCGCCGGCGAGCTCCCCCCGGGCGGCCCGGACGTCCACCGCACCGTCCGTCACCAGCTGGTGCTCCGCGAGTCGGCCTGATCGCCCGCCGATCGCGCGGACGGACTCTCCCGCGTGCGCGGCGCGGATCTCCTCGCCAGCGGCTCGATACTCAGCCGGGCGATCCGGTCACCGGTCCGCGAGCTCGTCCAGCGCCGCGAGGATCTTCCTGCGGTCGCGGTGCAGCTTCCACCAGCTGACCGTGTGGCGAGCGGTGATCAGGCCGAGCTCCACCATGTCGGGGAGGCCCTCCTCTACTCGCCGCCCGCTCGCTCCCCGAACTCCACGAGCTTCGCGAACAGGTCCTCGATCAGCCAGCGGGTGTCGAACGCTTCGCAGACCCGGATCGTGTGCGGCCCGGAGTCGGGCAGGAGTTCGCCGTCCGCGGAGAACCGCGGCGCGCGGCGCTCCCGCCAGCGTCCGCCGGCGGGGTTCATCACGGCGCCGATCGCCGGGCTGTCGCCCAGCGACCGGAAGTCGAGCGGCCCGTACGGGATGGTGTCGTTGAACGCGATCAGCTGGTCCACCAGGTAGTCGCCGAGGGGGCTGGTTCCGCGCAGGCGCGTCCGCAGCTCGGCGTGCCCGACTCCGACTCCGGAGTACACGGGCATCGGGATCTGCCAGAGGGCGATGCCCGACTCGAGGACGCGGTTCGCGGCGTCGACGTCGTTGATGAGGTTGAACTCGGGGCTGTAGGCGGGGATCTCGTCGTAGGGCGGGCCGCCGACCCAGACGACCACGACGTCGCGGGAGGCGATCGACGGCTCGAGCAGCAGGGCGGCGGCGACGTCGGTCAGCGGCCCGAGCACGGCGATCCACAGTCGGCCGGCGTCGCGCAGCGCCTCGGCCTCGATCAGGCGGGCGCCGTCCGACGCCTCGGCGGGCAGGGCCGACTCGGCGCCGTCGACGACGGTCACCGTCGCTCCCGCCAACTCCACGATGCGGTCGATCTCGGCGCGCGACTCCGGCATGCTCCCCGGCCGGCCGAAGTGCGCCGCCACCAGACCGCGGACGTCGAGGGTGTCGGTCAGCAGCGCCTGGACGATCGCGAACTGGTCGTCGGCCTCGTTCGCGGCGTCGGTGCTGACGATCAGGCGGTGCGGGGAAGGCGGGGTCATGCGGACTCGCGCTGCACGAGGGTCGTCGCGAGGATCGGCTGCCGGTCGACCGGGCGGCCCTGCACGACGGCGACGACGGTCTCGGCGGCGACGCGGCCCATGTCCTCCAGGGGCTGCCGGATGGTCGTGAGGGTCGGATCCGAGGTGGTCGCGATGACGACGTCGTCGAAGCCGATGACGGAGACGTCGGCGGGGACGCGGCGGCCGGACGCCTGCAGCACGCGGATCGCGCCGTTGGCCATCAGGTCGGAGGAGGCGAAGACGCCGTCGAGGTCGGGGTGGCGCTGCAGGAGACGCGCCATCGCGGCGGAACCGCTCTCGAGGGTGAAGGCGCCGTGCACGATCGGGCTGGAGTCGAGACCGAGCTCGGTGAGCTCGTCGCGCCAGCCGCGGATGCGGTCGCGGGCGGGCTCCATGTCGTGCGGGCCGGCGATGATGCCCAGGCGCCGGCGGCCGGAGTCGGCGAGTGCGCGGGCGGCGAGGCGGCCGCCTCCGTAGTTGTCGGAGTCGATGACGATCGCGTCCTCGGGCAGGGCGACGCGCGGGCGGCCGACCCAGGCGATCGGCACGGGGGAGTCGGCCAGCGCCTGGGCGAGGTGGGTGATCTCGTGCTGGAGGATCACGATCGCGCCGTCGACGGCCCGCGAGCGGAGGAAGCGGGGGATGCGGTCGCTGTCGTCGTGGTCGGCGGGCAGCAGCACGGGCTGCACCTCGCCGGCGTACAGGCCCTTCGCGGCGCCCTTCAGCACCGAGGTGAAGAACGTCCCGGTGAGGCTGTCGAGCTCGTTGAAGGCGACGATCAGGGCGATGGCCCCGGCCCGCCCGCCGCGGAGCATCCGGGCGGCGCTGTTCGCCTCGTAGCCGAGGGACTTCGCGGCGCGCTCGACCGCGGCGGTCATCCGGACGTCGACATTGGTGCCGCCTGCGAGCACCCGGGCGGCGGTGGCGCGCGAGACGCCCGCGGCCTGGGCGACGTCCACCAGCGTGGGTCGAGTCATGCTGCTTCCTTCTGCGAGGGGAGGTTCCGGCTTCCGCGCCTCCCCGCGGAGCACGGTGGGGAGAGCGTCGAGGTGAAGACTCGCACGGGGCGGCGGGCGGCCGTCCGGAACTGCTCGATTTGCGAAACTTCCCTTTGATACTAGGCGGAGATCGTTATCTCGCGGAGACCGGTTCTCGCTTGCATCGTGCTCGTGGGCGGGTTAGGTTGGCCGCCAAGAGATCGTTCTCTGAGGCCCGCCCTCACCGAAACCCTGCGAATCCCCAACGAAGAGGAATTGTCGTGAAAAGAAGCCTGACGGCCGTAGCCGCCGCAGCAGCAGTAGTCGCGCTCACCCTGACCGGGTGCTCGTCCGGAGGGGGAGGAGGCGCCTCGGACGACCCGAACGCCGAAGCCACCTTCTGGTCCTTCACCGGCATCAACGCCAAGGACAGCGTCGACGAGTACCTCGCGAAGATGCCCGACGCGAAGATCAAGCTCTCCGAGGTCGGCAGCACGACCGAGACCGCCACCGCCCTCACCGCGGCCCTCGCCGGCGGCAAGGTGCCTGACCTGGTCATGATCCAGAACGACGACCTGCCCCAGTTCGTCGCCAACAGCTCGAACTTCCTCGACCTGCGCACCCTCGGCGGCGACGACGTCGCCTCGACCTACCTCCCGTGGGCCGCCTCCGCCGCGACCGCCGACGACGGCTCCGTCGTGGGCGTCCCGACCGACGTCGGCGGACTGGGCTTCGCCTACCGCGCCGACCTCTTCGAGCAGGCCGGCCTGCCGACCGAGCCCGACCAGGTCGCCGAGCTCTGGAAGGACTGGCCGTCCTTCATCGAGACCGGCAAGAAGTACACCGAGGCGACCGGCAAGCCGTTCGTCGACAACATCGAGACCAGCGTCTTCTTCTCGACCGTCAACCAGGTCTCGGAGAAGTACTACTCGCCCGACGGCGAGCTGGTCTACGACACCAACCCGCAGGTGAAGGACGCGTTCCAGGTCGCCGTGGACACCAAGGACGCCGGCATCAGCGCCGGCATCGCCGCCTGGTCCTCGGGCTGGGCCCCGGGCCGCGCGAACGGCGCCTTCGCCGTGACGATCGCCCCCTCGTGGATCCTCGCCGGCATCAAGACCGACGCCCCCGACACCGCCGGCAACTGGCGCGTCACCAGCGTCCCCGGGATCGGCGGCAACTGGGGCGGCAGCGTCATCGCCATCCCCGCCCGCGCCGAGCACCCCGAGGCCGCCTGGCAGTACATCAAGACGATGATGTCGGCCGAGGGCCAGACCGACCACTTCAAGGCCTCGGGCACGCTGCCCGCCGCCACCGAGGCGGTCGCCAGCGAAGAGGTCCAGTCGTACACCGACCCGTTCTTCGGCGACTCGAAGATCGGCGAGGTCATGGCGACCTCCGTCGAGCAGTTCCCGTCCTTCTACAACGGACCGGACACCACCCCGATCAACGGGGCGCTCCTCAACACCCTCGTCGAGCTGGAGGCCGGCAACGTGACCTCCGACAAGGCGTGGTCGACCGCACTCGACACGGCCAAGCAGGCCATCGGCGGCTGATCGCCCCACCCACCCGAGCGGCCCGGCGCCTCGCGCGCCGGGCCCCTCCCCCCTTTCTCGACGGAGGTACTCCCGTGTCAACGGTGACAGCAGCACCACCCCGCAAGCAGCGCAAGCAGCCCAGCGCGCCGGTCCAGAAGGCCGCGCGGATCCGCAACTCCCTCTCGGAGCGGATCGCCCCCTACGCGTACGTCGCGCCCTTCTTCATCATCTTCATCGTCTTCGGGCTCTTCCCGCTCCTGTTCACGTTCTACGTCTCGCTCTTCGACTGGAACCCGATCGGCGAGCAGACCTTCGTCGGCATCGCGAACTTCCAGCAGCTCTTCGCCGACTCCCGGTTCTGGAACGCGCTGGTCAACACCTTCGGCATCTTCATCATCTCGACGGTGCCCCAGCTGCTGTTCGCCCTCTTCCTCGCGCACCTGCTGAACCACGCCCGCCTCCGCTGGGCGAACTTCTTCCGCATGGCGCTGCTGGTGCCGTACATCACCTCCGTCGCGGCGACCGCGATCGTGTTCGCGCAGATCTTCGACAAGAACTTCGGCCTGATCAACTGGTTCCTCGGCATCTTCGGACTGCCGTCGATCAACTTCCTCGCCACGAACTACGGCTCCTGGATCGTCATCTCGACGATGGTCTTCTGGCGCTGGTTCGGCTACAACACGCTCCTCTACCTGGCGGGCCTGCAGTCGCTGCCCCGCGAGATGTTCGAGGCGGCCTCCGTCGACGGCGCGTCCAGCTGGCAGCAGTTCCGCCACCTCACGATCCCGGCGCTGCGCCCGATCATCGTCTTCACCGTGATCATGTCGACCATCGGCGGTCTGCAGATCTTCACGGAGGCGCTCCTGGTGGCTCCCGAATCGGGCCTCACCTGCGGCGCCGGCCGGCAGTGCCAGACGCTGGCGCTCTTCCTCTACGAGCAGGGCTTCGGCCAGTTCAAGTTCGGCTACGGATCCGCCATCGGCGTCGTGCTGTTCGTGATCGTGGTCCTCGTCTCCCTCCTCAACTTCTACCTCTCCACCCGCACCCGGAAGGAGGCCGTCTGATGTCGGATGTGATCGACCAGGCCGTCCCGCAGACGCTGGCCCCCACGGTCCAGAAGGCACAGCTGCCGAAGCGGCGCGGGAAGGGCGGCGGAGTCGGCTGGCCGACCTACGTCTTCCTCGTGATCGCGGTGCTCGTCTCGATCTTCCCGCTCTACTACATGTTCGTCGTCGCGTCGGTCGGAGCGACCGCCGTCACGTCGATCCCGCCGCGCCTGTACCCGGGCACGAACTTCATGGAGATCGCCGAGAAGGTGTTCGACACCGTCCCGTTCATCGCCTCGATGCTGAACAGCCTCATCGTGTCGCTGAGCATCGCCGTCATCTCGGCGATCCTCTGCGCGATGGCCGGCTTCGCCTTCGCGAAGCTGCAGTTCCCGGGCCGCAACGTGCTGTTCCTGATCGTGCTGCTGACCATGACGGTGCCGGCGCAGCTGAGCATCATCCCGCAGTACCTGATCGTTTCGGCGCTCGACTGGGTCGACACCCTCCAGGCGATCATCGTGCCGGGCCTGGCCAGCGCCTTCGGCATCTTCTGGATGCGGCAGCACATGTCCACGACGGTCAGCGACGAGCTGATCCAGGCGGCCCGCATCGACGGCGCCAACTCGTGGCAGCTGTTCTGGCGCATCGCCTTCCCGGTGGTCCGCCCCGCGGCGTTCGTCCTCGGGCTGATCACGTTCACCGCGGTCTGGAACGACTTCATGTGGCCGTTCATCGTCCTCAAGTCGCCGGAGCTGTTCACGGTGCAGATCGCGCTGAAGCAGCTGCAGGCCAACCGCTCGATCGACGTCGCCCTGGCGATGGGCGGATCGTTCATGGCCACCCTCCCGCTGCTGATCGCGTTCTTCTTCGTCGGCCGCCGGATGGTGTCCGGGATCATGGACGGGGCGTTCAAGGGCTGATGCACGACGCTTCCCCAGCACTGCCCGGGACGGACGCCGTGCGTCCTCCCGGGCGGGACTGGCGGGACCGCGCTCTGCCTCCGGCCGAGCGCGCCCGCCTCCTGACCCAGGAACTCACCCTCGAGGAGAAGGCGGCGCAGCTCGGCTCCGTCTGGCTCACCGACTCCGCCGACGACTTCGCTCCGAAGCTCGACGACGGGCCCGCCACGGGCGACGACCTCTTCACCGGCGGCCTCGGCCAGCTGACCCGCGTGTTCGGCACCGAGCCGGTCACCGTCCCCGAGGGCGTCCGCCGGCTCCGCGAGCTGCAGGAGCGCGTGGTCACCGGCAGCCGCCTCGGCATCCCGGCCATCGCGCACGAGGAGTGCCTCACCGGGCTGGCCGCGTACGGCGCGACCGCGTTCCCCACTCCGCTCGCCTGGGCGGCGACCTTCCATGAGGAGCTCGTGGGCGAGATGGCGGAGGCGATCGGCTCGGACATGCGCGCACTCGGCATCCACCAGGGCCTCGCCCCGGTCGTCGACGTCGTGAAGGACTACCGCTGGGGCCGCGTCGAGGAGACCCTCGGCGAGGACCCGTACCTGGTCTCGCAGCTCGGCGCCGCCTATGTGGCGGGGCTGGAGGGGACCGGCGTCGTCGCGACGCTGAAGCACTTCGCCGGGTACGCCGCCTCGCGCGGCGCCCGCAACCACGGCCCGGTCAGCATGGGGCCGCGCGAGCTCGCCGACACGGTGCTGCCTCCGTTCGAGGCCGCCCTGCGGCACGGCGGCGCCCGCAGCGTGATGACCTCGTACACCGACATCGACGGCGTGCCCAGCAGCGCCAGCCGGCACCTGCTGACGACGCTGCTCCGCGACCGCTGGGGCTTCGAGGGCACGGTCGTCGCCGACTACTGGGCGGTGCCGTTCCTCCAGGCCATGCACCACGTGGCGGTCGACGCGGCCGACGCGGGGCGCCTGGCGCTGCACGCCGGGGTCGACGTCGAGCTGCCGCAGACGGCGGCGTACGGCGAGCTGCCGCGCCTGATCCGCGAGGGCGTCGTCGACGAGGCCGACCTCGACCGCTCCGTGGCCAGGCACCTGCGCCACAAGTTCGAGGCGGGCCTGCTCGACGGCGGCCCGCTGGTGCCCGAGGGGGCCGAGGAGGTCGACCTCGACAGCGCCCGCAACCGCGCGATCTCGTCGCGGATCGCGGAGGAGTCGGTCGTGCTGCTGCGCGACGAGGACGTCGCGGGGCTGCTGTCCTCCGGCTCGCTCGCCGTCGTAGGACCGGCCGCGGACCAGTTCCGCAGCCTGGTCGGCTGCTACGCGTTCCCCAACCACGTGCTCTCCAAGCACCCCGGGCACGACCTCGGCCTGTCGATCCCGACGGTGCTGACGGCGCTGCAGGAGGAGTTCGGAGCGTCGCGCGTGCGCTTCGCGGAGGGCGGCTCTATCACCTCCGCGTCGACCGACGGCGTGCAGGAGGCGGTGGACCTCGTCCGCGGCTCCGATGCGGCGGTCGTCGTGGTCGGCGACATCGCCGGGCTCTTCGGCGACGGCACCTCGGGCGAGGGCTGCGACGCGGCCGACCTCCGCCTCCCCGGAGCGCAGGAGCCGCTGGTGACGGCCGTGCTCGAGACCGGCGTGCCCACCGTGGTGGTCGTCCTCTCGGGCCGGCCCTACGCGCTCGGGGCGTTCGGAGCGGCGCGCGGACTCGTGCAGGCGTTCTTCCCGGGAGCGGACGGGGCGGCCGCGGTCGCCGGCGTGCTCTCGGGCCGCGTGGCTCCGACCGGGCGGCTGCCCGTGCAGATCCCGCGGCTCCCGTCCGCGTCGACCACGTACCTGCAGCCGTCGCTCGGGCTCTCGAACCCCGGGATCACGGCGCTGGACGCGACTCCGCTCTACCCGTTCGGCTACGGGCTGACCCGCGGCGCGGTGACGTACACGGAGCTGGCGACGGCGGCGGAGCTGCCGGTCGGCGGATCGCTCGACGTGGCGGTATCGCTCCGGAACGACGGCGCCGACACGGTCGAGGTGGTGCAGCTCTACGCGGGCTACCCGACGTCTGCGGTGGTGCGGCCGGTCGCGCAGCTGATCGGCTTCGCGCGCGTGCCGATCGCGGCGGGCGAGACGCTGACGGTGCACTTCCACGTCGACGCGGCCCGGCTCGCGGTGACGGGGGAGGACGGCCGCCTCGCCGTGGACCCGGGGCCGCTGCGGCTGACGGCCGGCGCCTCGGCGGCGGACGCGGCGGTGACGGCGGAGGTGTCGATCACGGGGGAGCGGCGATTCCTCGCCGAGCGGGCGCTGCGGACCCCCTGGTCGGTGGCGCGAGGCTGAGCGGTCGGCGCCTCAGGGGGGAGGCGCCGGCCGCTCGCGGGGCGGGCCGGTGGTGCCGGCTCGAGTCCGCGGAAGTCGCGGTACTCGCGCGCGAGTCCTGCGACTTCTGCGGGGTCGGCGGCCGGGAGCGCGACGGCCGCGTAGCACCGGAGGCGCACAGCGCAAGGGGCCCGCGCGAGCCGGGGGCCCGGCCTAGCGTGGAAGGAGCGGCGCCGCCGGTGGCGGCCCGCGGAGAAGACCGATGCAGAGGAGAGTCATGCCGCCCTGACCGACACGTTCACGCTGTCCAACGGAGTCGCCATCCCGAAGATCGGGTTCGGCACCTGGCAGATCCCCGACGGCCCCGAGGCCTACGACGCGACGACCGCCGCGCTCGAGGCCGGCTACCGCCACATCGACACCGCCCGCGCCTACGGCAACGAGGCGAGTGTCGCCCGGGCCCTGCGCGACAGCGGCGTCCCGCGCGACGAGGTGTTCATCACCACCAAGCTCCCGGCCGAGGTGAAGGACTACGAGGGCGCGAAGGCGAGCTTCGAGACCACCATGGCGGCGCTCGAGCTCGACCACGTCGACCTGTACCTCATCCACGCCCCGTGGCCCTGGCAGGACATGGGCTCGGACCACCGCGAGGGCAACATCGCGGCGTGGAAGGCGATGGAGGAGATCCTCGAGGCCGGTCGCTCGCGCGCCATCGGCGTCTCGAACTTCCAGGTCGCCGATCTGGAGTCGCTGATCGCGGCGACCGACGTGGTGCCGCACGCCAACCAGATCCGCTGGTTCGTCGGCAACACCCAGGACGAGACGACCGCGTACTGCAAGGAGCACGGCATCCTCGTGGAGGGCTACTCGCCGCTCGCGACGGGCGGCCTGCTCGACAACTCCGACATCGGCGAGATCGCCGCGAAGTACGACAAGTCGGTGGCGCAGCTCTGCATCCGCTACCTGCTCGAGAAGGACGTGCTGCCGCTGCCGAAGTCGACGACGCCCTCGCGCATCGTCGAGAACGCCGACGTCGACTTCGAGATCTCGTCCGAGGACCTCGCGCACCTCGACTCGCTCGTCGACACGGAGTCCTGACCCGCGGGCGCCTGCTCCTGACGGTCCGGAGGCCGTCGCACTCGAGCTCGAGCGCGGCGGCTTCCTGCGTCTCTTCGCGTCCGCCGCCGCCTCCGCCGCCGACTCCGCTCGCGAGTGCGCAGGAGTTGTCGCACTCGACGTCGAGTGCGACAAGTCCTGGCTTCTCGCCGGACTCCTCCGATCGTGGTTCCGCGAGTGCGCAGGAGTTGTCGCAGTGGGCGTCGAGTGCGACAAGTCCTGGCTTCTCGCCGAGCCGAGGCGAGCCGGGGCGAGGCGGGGCGGGCCGGGGCGGGCCCCGCCCGCCCCGGCCGGCGCCCGCGCGTCAGGCCAGGCGCAGCAGGCGGCAGCCGTGCGGCTCGAGCTCGAGCTCGACGGCGCCGCCGACGATCGGCAGCTCGGCGCCGCTCCACACGTCGACGGCCGAGGTCGCGCCGGAGCAGCCCAGGTCGGCCAGGTGCGCCGAGTAGGTCCGCGCCGATGAGCCCAGCCAGAACACTCCGCGCCACTGCTCGTCGCCGCGCCACGCCGACCACACCACCAGGTCGCCGTCGCGGACGATCTCGCGGCTGCCGTCGCTGCCGAGGAGCGCGAGGACGTCGCCGTTCGTCAGCAGCGCGAGAGTGTCGGCGGGCGTGTCCGGGAGGTGCCCGCCCATCATCAGCGGCGAGCGGAGCAGGCACCACAGCGTCACGAGCGTCCGCTGCTCCGCGGGCGTGAACCGCGAGAGCCGGTCCTCGCCCACGTGCGCGCGCACGCCGATCCGCCCCAGCGGCAGCATGTCGGCGTCGGCCCAGGCGCCGGGGCGCTGGTGCGGCGCCCAGCGCGCGGCCCGCTGGAACTGCTCGTGCAGGTGGGCCCAGTCGTCCCAGAAGTCGTCCGAGATCCGCCACATCTGCGCGGTCGAGCGCAGCAGCTCGAGGTTCTCGAGCGAGAGCTGCTTGCCGGGCGAGAGGCTCAGCACCATCGGGCGGCCGGTCGCGTCGATCGCGCGCGAGAGGGCGGCGATCTCCTCCGCCTGGATCGGCGGGTAGAGCACGTCGTCGAGCTTCACGAAGTCGACGCCCCACGAGGCCAGCTGCGCCATCACGGAGTCGTAGTACTGCTGCGCGCCGGTCGCGCTCATGTCGACGCCGTAGTTGTCGGGGTTCCACGGGCAGACGTTCCCGCGGTCGGCGATGTCGGCGCAGGTCGCCGCCGCCCCGAGCACCGGCAGGCCGAGCTCGACGGCCCGTCGGGGGACGCCGCGCATCAGGTGCACGCCGAAGCGGAGGCCGAGGGCGTGCACGCGCGCGGCCAGCGCCGTGAATCCGCCCGTCGCCGCGGAGGGGAAGCGTCCGACGGCGGGCTGCGGGCGGCCCCAGTCGTCGAGCACCGGCTCCGACACCTCCTGGTAGTCGCTCGTGCCGGGATCGGGCTCGTACCACTGGATGTCGACGACGACAGTGTCCCAGCCGTGCGGCAGGAGGTGCTCGGCGAGGTACTCGGCGTTCGCGAGCACCTCCTCCTCCGTCACCGAGGCGCCGAAGCAGTCCCAGCTGTTCCAGCCCATCGGCGGGCGGCGGGCGGCCTCCGTGCGTGCGGCGATCACGACAGCTCCAGCGTCACGGTCGCGAAGGAGTGCGGGGGAAGCGTGACGCGCAGGCCTGTCGCCGTGGTCTCGATGCCCTCGAGGGCGACGGGGCTCACCTCGTCGGCGGCGCCGGGCCGGTTGTGCGCGTCGGGGCGGTCGGCCGTCAGGAGGCGGCCGGTCGCGCCGGTCACGGTCCCACCGCGGAAGTCGAGGGAGACCTCGAGCGGCTCCTCCAGGTCGACGTTGGTCAGCGAGACCAGGACGCGGCCGTCCTTCGTGGAGGCGGAGGCGGAGGCGACGGGGATCTCGCGGCCGTCGACCGCGTGCGTCGGGCCGGCGACCGTGGTCGGCAGCACCGTCGCGTCGTGGTGCCCCTTGTTCATCTCGAACACGTGGTAGGTCGGCGTGCGGACCATCTCGCCGCCGTCCGGGTCCGTCAGAAGCATCGCCTGCAGCACGTTCACCGTCTGCGCGATGTTCGCCATCGTCAGGCGGTCGGCGAAGCCGTGGAAGACGTCGAAGTGCCAGGCCGCGACCATCGCGTCGCGGATCGTGTTCTGCTGGAAGAGGAAGCCCGGGTGGGTCCCCGGCTCCACGTCCCACCAGGTGCCCCACTCGTCGAGCACCATCCCGTACTTCTTCTCGGGGTCGTGGACGTCCATCACCGCGGCGTGCGAGCGGAGCAGCTCCTCGATCCCCTGCGCGGCCACGATCGTGCTCCAGTAGGTGTCGGCGTCGAAGTCGGTCGCGCTGCCCTTCGCGTGCCAGCTGCCGCCGATCGTGTAGTAGTGCACCGAGACCGACTCCCACGGCACGGAGGAGAAGGGGTGCCCCTCGATCTCGGGGATCACCTCCATCAGCGTCTGCGTCCAGTGGGTGTCGGCGCCGTCGGCTCCGGCGGCCACGCGGTAGAGCGGAGTGTCGTTGCCGCTCTGCACGAAGGTCCCGAACTGCCGCGCCAGGTCGGCGTAGGCGCCGGCGCGCATGTTGCCGCCGCAGCCCCACGTCTCGTTGCCGAGCCCCCAGAAGCGGACGGTCCACGGCTCCTCCCGGCCGTGGGAGCGGCGCAGGTCGGCCATCGGCGACTTCCCCGCGCCGGTGAGGTACTCGGCCCAGTCCGCCATCTCCTGCACGGTGCCGGAGCCGATGTTGCCCGAGATGTAGGCGTCGGCGTCGAGCAGCTCGCAGAGCGCCATGAACTCGTGGGTGCCGAAGGAGTTGTCCTCCGCGACTCCGCCCCACTGCGTGTTGATCAGGCCGGGACGCTCCTCGCGCGGGCCGATGCCGTTGGTCCAGTGGTAGCGGTCGGCGAAGCAGCCGCCGGGCCAGCGGAGGTTGGGGATGTCGAGGGCGCGGAGGGCCTCGACGACGTCCAGGCGGATCCCGCCCTCGTTCGGGACGGGCGAGTCCTCGCCGACCCAGAAGCCGTCGTAGATGCACCGGCCGAGGTGCTCGGCGAAGTGGCCGTAGAGGTGGCGGCTGATGGTGGCGCCGGGGCGGTCGAGGTCGACGGTGACGGTGCTGTTCACGGGGTGCTCCAGGGTGGTGGCGGACGGGTCGGCGGCGGTGTCGGCGGTGTCGAGGACGCCGGGGTCGGCGGCGGTGCTCACGCGGTCTCGCGGACGAGCCGCAGGACGATCGCGCGGTCGGCGTGGAAGGTCGGCAGGTCCAGGCCCGCCTCGCCCAGCAGGCTCCCCGAGTAGGCGGGGGCCGGGGCGTCGGAGTCCAGCGGCACCGTCGACTCCAGCCAGTGCGGGCTCTGCCAGGGCGGGCCGAGCGAGCCGGGGCGCGCGGTCTCGATCCGGTAGCGCGCCCGCGGATCCAGGCCCGGGAGGCGGACGCGGCGGCGCGAGTCCGCGGTCAGCGCGGGCGTGACCAGCGTGTACAGCGCCTCCGAGCCGTCCGGCGCGACGACGCCCCGCAGCGACGGCGCGTCGGGGTCGGAGTCGTCGCCTCCGACGACCCGGCCGGTCGCGATCAGGCCGCGGTGCTCGCGGTACGCCGCGATCCAGCCCGCCAGCACGGGCTCCTCCTCCGCGTCCAGCTCGCGGAGGTCCCACTCGATCCCGAAGTGGCCGAGGAAGGCGATCGCGCAGCGGGTGTGCAGGTCGCTGGTGCGACCGGTGACGGAGTTGACCGGCGAGGCGACGTGCGATCCGAGCATCTCCGGCGGCACGAGCAGCCCGGTCCAGCGCAGCATCCGCGAGCGGTCCAGCGGGTCCTGGTTGTCGGAGGTGTGCACGCGGTCGGTGCGCTCGAGGATCCCCAGGTCGACCCGGCCGCCGCCGGAGGCGCAGCTCTCGATCTCGAGCTCCGGGTGCCGGGCGCGCAGCTCGTCGATCAGCCGGTACAGCGCGAGCGTCTGCTCGTGCACCGCGGCCGTCCCGGTGGCGGGGTGGCCCGCGTCGATCAGGTCGCGGTTGTGGTCCCACTTGAGGTAGGCGACGCCGAGGTCGGCGACCAGGCCGTCGAGCACGCCGAGGATGTGCGCAAACGCGTCGGGGTTCGTCAGGTCGAGCACCTGCTGGAAGCGGAACCGCGGCGGCAGCTCCTCGCGGGCCCGCAGGATCCAGTCGGGGTGCGCACGGGCGAGGTCGGAGTCCTCGTTGATCATCTCGGGCTCGACCCAGAGGCCGAACTCCATGCCCAGGCCGCGGACGTGCTCGGCGAGGGGGAGGAGGCCGTCGGGCCAGGCGACGGGGTCGGGCGTCCAGTCGCCGAGGCCGGCGCGGTCGTCGCTGCGGCCGAGGAACCAGCCGTCGTCGAGCACGTAGCGCTCGACCCCGAGGGCGGCGGCGCGGTCGGCCAGCTCGGCGAGGACGGCGAGGTCCTGGTCGAAGTAGACCGCCTCCCAGACGTTGAGCGTCACCGGGCGCGGCCGGCGCGAGGAGCGGGAGACCCCGCGGAGGTGGGCGTGGAAGCGGGCGGCCGCAGCGTCGAGGCCGTGGCCGAAGCTGCCGGAGATCCAGGGGGAGGAGTAGCTCTCGCCGCTCGCGAGGCGCACCTCGCCGGGCAGGAGCAGCTCGCCGCCGCGGAAGGCGAGCCAGCCGTCGCCGCGCTCCACCGCGTGCTCGTGGTTGCCGCCGATGCCGACGTGGCAGAGCCAGACCCGGCCGTCGGCGGAGTCGAAGCCGGGGGTGCCGACCGCGACGACCGTCGTCGCGTCCAGGCCGGTGCGGCCGCGCCGCGAGGAGCGGGAGTGGGTGCCGGTGACGACGGGGTGGCGCTGGGGGATCTTCTCGGTGCCCCAGCGGCCGGAGAAGTCCAGGATCTCGCGGGCCTCGGTCGGGATCCGGAGGGCGGGGTCGACGCCGATCACCTCGAGGTGCCCGGCGCCGTCGTTGCGGACCGAGACGCGGGTCCTGAGCAGTCCGGCAGGGGAGAGAACGATCTCTAGGACCACCCCGATCCGGGCCTGCGCGTCGTGCGCCTCGACGGTCACGGCGGCGCTGCCGGCCTGCGCGACCGCGCCCTCCGCGAGGGCCTCCCCGTCCACCGAGACGGAGTCCACGGTCAGCCTCGGCGACCAGCCGGCGCCCTCCCGGTGCACCCGGAGACCCGGCAGGCCGGCCCAGCCGAAGGTGTGCTCGGGCAGGATCCCGGGCTCGTAGGGGACGTCGGAGGAGCCCTCGATCCCCGTCCGCACGGGAGTTCTTGCGAAAGCTGCGAGATCGTCGTCGCTCGCGTCGAGTCGCGGACCCCAGTGCAGCAGCACGGGCAGGTCGCCTCCCGACTGAGTGAGGAGGGCGGACACGTCATCGGCGACGAGATGGATCACTCTCGGGGATTGCATGTCCCCATTCCTATCGTCGATCCTGGTCTGAGTACAGCGAGAGATCGATCTCGACCCTCGGTCGGATGGACCACCGCGCGGATCGACCCGCGCCGATCGACCACCGCTCGCACCGCTCATCCCCACCACCCACCGCCTCGACGAGGAGCACCCATGCCGCTGACCCACCCGGCCCCGCACGAGACCCGCCTGGAGCGCGGGGTGCTCGACGCGCGGCGGCGGCTCAACCGCGACTACCTCCTCTCGCTCACCGACGAGGGGCTGCTGCAGAACTTCCTGATCGAGGCCGGGATCGGCGACCAGGGCTGGCACCTGCACCCCTCGCAGGACTCGCGCGAGGCCCGCGGCCTCGACCGGCACTGGGGCTGGGAGACGCCGGGCTCGCAGCTGCGCGGGCACTTCCTCGGCCACTGGCTCTCCGCAGCGGCTCGCGAGCTCGCGGTCACCGGCGACCCGCTGCTGCGCGTCCGGATCGACTCCGTGCTCGACGGACTCGAGCGCTGCCAGGAGGAGAACGGCGGCGGCTGGATCTGGGCGATCCCGCGCGGCTACCTCGACCGCCTCGCGACCGGCCGCCCCGTCTGGGCGCCGCAGTACGCGATGCACAAGCTGCTGATGGGCCTCGTCGACCTGCACCTCGACCTCGGCGACGAGCGGGCGCTGCGGATGGCGCGGGCCGCCACGGTCCCGCTGCTGGAGTGGGTCCGCGGATTCGACGACGCCGCGTTCCAGGAGATCCTCGAGGTCGAGACCGGCGGCATGCTCGAGGTCTGGGCCGACCTCCTCGCGATCACCGGCGACCCCGTCTACACCGAGCTGCTCGGCCGCTACGACCGCCGCTCCCTCTTCGAGGGCCTGCTCGAGGGCCGCGACGTGCTGACCAACATGCACGCCAACACCACGATCCCCGAGGTCCTCGGCGCCGCCCGCGCCTACGAGGTCACCGGCGACGAGCGCTGGCGGAGGATCGTCGAGGCCTACTGGGAGCAGGCGGTCACCCTCCGCGGCACCTTCTGCACGGGCGGTCAGACCTCCGGCGAGATCTGGACGCCGCCCTTCGCGTTCGCCGCTCGCCGCGGCGAGAAGACGCAGGAGCACTGCGTCGTCTACAACATGATCCGGCTGGCCGACGTGCTGCTGCGCTGGACCGGCGACCTCGCCTACGCCGACTACATCGAGCGGAACCTCTGGAACGGCCTCCTCGCCCAGCAGAACCCGCGGACCGGGATGGTCGCCTACTTCCTGCCGATCGAGGGCGGCGCCCGCAAGGACTGGGGCAGCCCGACCGAGGACTTCTGGTGCTGCCACGGCACGCTGGTGCAGGCGCACACGCGCCACTCCGGGCTCGTCTTCTACCGCGGCGGCGACGCCGAGCTGACGATCGCGCAGCACGTCGACGCGAGCCTGCGCCTGCCGTCCGCCGCCGGCGACGCGGCGGTGCGGGTCGAGGTGCTCGACACCGCCGGCTACGTCGGCCCGGACGCCAACGCGGGTGCCGCGGGCGACGTGCACCGCCCCACCGCCTCGCGGATCCGGGTCGAGATCGTCTCGGAGGAGGGGGTCGCGCTGCACGTGCGGCTGCGGGTGCCGGAGTGGACCGTCGGCGAGCCGGGGGTCGCGGGCGACGCCGAGCGCGTCCGGGCGGGCGACGGCGCGCTCCTGATCGAGCACCCCGGCGGCCGCACGAGCGTCGACCTCGCCTTCGGCACCGAGATCCGCGCCGTGCCGATCCCGGACGAGCCGGGCACGGTCGCCTTCGTCGAGGGCCCGATCGTGCTGGCCGGCCTCGTCGACCGCGAGATCGCGCTGCGGGGGCGCCTCGAGGACGCCCCCGCCCTGCTCGCCCCCGACAACGAGCGGCAGTGGACCCAGTGGCTGCGCGGCTACCGCGCCGTCGGCCAGCCCGCCGCCGTCCGCTTCCGGCCTCTGCACGAGGTCGTCGACGAACCCTTCTCGCTCTACTTCCCGGTCTCGGCCGGGAGCTGATGGACAGGATCCCCTCCGTGACCTGCGCTCCGCGCTCATGACCGCCTCCACCGCCTCCCCCGCCGTCCGGGCGATGCCCCGCGGCCGCCTCCTGCTGCCGATCTTCGCGATGCTCGTCGGCTTCGGGCCGCTCACCATCGACCTGGTGCTGCCGTTCCTGCCGACGCTGCAGGACGATCTCGGCGTCTCGGTGGCGACCGCCCAGCTGGTCGTCACCGGCGCCACCTTCGGCTTCGCGGCCGGCCAGCTCGTCTCAGGACCGCTCAGCGACGCGGTCGGCCGCAAGTGGCCGCTCGGCGTCTCGGCGGCGCTGCACATCGCGGCGAGCCTCGTCGCGGCGATGACCTCCGACACCGCCGTGCTGCTCTCGGCTCGCTTCGTCCAGGGCGCCGCCTGCACCGCCGCGGGCGTCGTCGTCACCGCCATCGTCCGCGACCTCTACAGCGGCAAGCGGCTCGTCACGATGCTCGCGAACCTCGCCGTGATCGTCTCGGTCTTCCCGATCCTGGTGCCCTCCGTCGGCGCGCAGCTGACCAAGGTGATCGACTGGCGCGGCTCCTTCCTCGCGGTCGCCGCCTGGGGAGCGCTCGCGACCGTGATCGCGCTCCTGGTGCTGCCCGAGACGCTGCCCCGCGAGCGGCGGCACCAGGGCGGGCTCGGCCCGTCGCTGCGCAACTCCTTCGGGATGCTCCGGCGGCCGCGCGTGCTGGCGCTCGCCGCCGCCTCGGCCGCGGGCTGGTCGGTCGGCTTCGCGTATCTCGCGACCGCTCCCTTCCTCTACACGAACGTCTACGCGGTCGGTCCCGACCTGTACGGGCTGCTGTTCCTGGTCACCTCGCTCGTGACGATCGCGGTCGGGCAGACGACGGGACGGGTGATCGTGCCGCGGTTCGGACCCCGGTTCGCGATGTTCGCCTCGGCGATCGTCACGGCGCTCGGCGCCGTCGTGGTCGCGGTGCTCGCGCTCACCGGCACGCAGCCGCTGCTCGTCGTCGTCGGCGCGCTGACGTTCGCGCTGGCCGGCCGCTCGCTCGGCTTCGCCCCGGTGCAGTACCTCTCGCTGCAGGGCCCGTCGAGCGAGGCGGGCAGCGTCACGGCGATCCTCGGCACGGTCAGCTTCACGGCGGCCGGACTGGTGATGCCGGTGATGGGCGCGTGGGCCGAGATCTCGCTGATCCCGTTCGCGATCCTGCTGCTGCTCGCGGGCCTGGTCGAGGGCGGCGTGGCGCTGCTGTTCCGGCCGGGCTCGCGGCGCTTCGATCCCGGGGCGCAGCGGCTCGAGGACGAGCCGGCGGGGGCCGCCCCATCGGCCGGCCCCCGCGCGCACGACGAGAAGAGCTGAGATGACCCTCCGGGAAGGAACCACCGTGGAACTGCGCTCCGGCGACTACACCCTCCGCGTCGAGGCGGGCGGCCTCGAGGTGCTCAAGGGCGAGCGCGTCCTCTACGCGAACGACCGGCCGCTGCGCGTCACGGTCAAGACCGTCGCCGCGATCAGCGAGTACTCCGGCGCGCCCTACGACGACGTCTCGCTGTCGGAGGGGGCGATCACCGCGAGCGGGACGATCACCGTCCGCTCCGGGTCGGCCTTCGCCGTCACCGACGTCTGGCGCGTCGCGGGCGACGGCTTCTCCGTGCACCGCGACGTCGAGGTGCTGGCGGCCGGCGGCGACCTCGGCTTCTCCACCGCCGTCTCGCTCGGGCTGACCGGGTCCGACGACCTCCGCGACTACGAGTGCTTCGCCCCCGGCGCCTGGTACCGCGACAACGCCTTCGGGCTCGCCGACGCGATGGGCCGCGACCCCGGCAGCGAGTACTTCTGGCGCACCGAGACGCACTACGCGCTGCCGCTGTTCGCCGCGCAGAGCCTCGCGACCGGCGAGACCGTGGCGCTCTCGCGCTGGGCGGCCGACGCGACGCTGCCGCGCCTGGACGTGGTCCGCTCGGAGAACTTCACCGACCCGGAGTGCACCGTCGGCTCGATCGGCCTGAGCCGCCCGCAGGGCACGACGCTGAACTACCTCTACTACGGCTTCGGCGTGCGGACCCCGCTCGACGTGCCGCCCGCGGGCCTGTCGATCGACTACGTCCACCCGGGCGCCGACGGCGAGCGCACGATCGACAACCCCTACTCCGGCCTCGACTACGACGCCGCCCCGAAGGCCCTGCAGCGGGTGAACCACCCGGTCGAGGTCGGCTTCCGCCAGCGCTACGCCGTCGCAGTCGACCTCGGCCGGTACGACGACTTCGCGACGATGATGCGCGCCACCTGGCGCAGCACCTACGCCCGGCTCCGCGACGACCTGTTCGAGGTCGACAACGAGCGGCACTTCCACCACGGCATGGCGATCCTCCAGCGCCTCACCCGCCGCTACGGCGACTCCTGGGGCCTGCCGTTCGCCTGCCAGCTGCCGGACCTCGACGTCTCGAGCGTCTCCTTCCAGTTCGGCTTCGTCGGGCAGCAGCCCGGCATCGGCTACCAGCTGCTGCGCTACGGCGACCGCGAGGGCGTGCCGGAGGCGTTCGAGCAGGGCGTCGGCATCGTCGACTTCTGGGCGCGGACCGCGCTGCCCGAGTCGGGCCCGCCGCGGATGTGCTTCAACCCCTCGCTCGGCGGCTTCGAGCCGTACCCGCACTACCTGCGGATGCTCGCCGACGGCGTCGAGGCGATCCTCGACGCCTACCTGCACCTGCGGGACCTCGGCGACGAGCGCCCGCTCTGGCTCGAGTTCTGCCGGCGGACCGCCGACTGGCTGCTCGAGGTGCAGGACGCCGACGGCAGCTTCCACCGCGCCTACAACGCCGACGGCTCGGTGCGGATGGACTCGCGCTCGAACACCCCGAGCGTGATCCGCTTCCTCGTGCAGCTGCACCTCGTGACGGGGGAGGGGCGCTACCGCGCGTCCGCCGTGCGCGCCGGCGAGTGGTCGTTCGCGAACATCCACCGCACGCTGGAGTACCGCGGCGGCACCTGCGACAACGCCGACATCCAGGACAAGGAGGCGGGCATCTACGGACTGTTCGGCTTCCTCGCGCTGTACGACCTGACGGAGGAGCCGCGCTGGCTGGAGGGCGCCGTCCGCGCCGCCGACTACACGGAGACCTGGACGTACGCGTGGTCCTTCCCGGTCCGCGCGCCCTGGGCGCATCCCTTCAACCGGTACTCGATCAGCGGACAGAGCATCATCACCCTCGGCGGCGGCGCCGACGTCTACATGGCGGCCTGCTCGTACAGCTACTACCGACTGCATCTGATCACGGGCGACGAGCACTACCTCGATTTCGCCGAGTTCCTGCACCGCAACACCCGCCAGTCGACCGACGTCGACGGCAGCATCGGCTACGCGATGCCCGGCCTCGGCCACGAGAGCGGCGACTTCGCGACCCAGACCCTGCGCAGCCACCACCACTGGCTGCCCTGGTGCACCTTCGTCGAGGTCGACCCGGCCTCGCGCCTGCGCGACACCTTCGGCGTCTACGAGATCGCCGACGCGCAGCGCCTGCCCGCCGCCGAGCGGGCGGCCCGCAACCGCGTCTACGACCGCTACGGGCACTCGCGGAGCTGACCCGACCCCACCCACCGCATCCTGCTCGCGTCTCGTCCTCACGTCGACGCAGCCGCACGGCGGGTCCGGCGGCCAGCCGGGACGACACCCGGTGCGCTGCTCCGCCTCCGTCGGCGTACCGGAGCCCGTTCCGCGTGCTGCAGCCGTACCCTCCGCAGTGCCCTCAGCCGCGCCACTCCACGTCCACGCGCACCGCCTCCGCACCGAGCTCCAGCCCGCCCGACACCTCGCGCCCGTCGACGCGCAGCACCGCGTCGCGCAGCGTGCGCACCCGCGTCCCGCCCGCCGGTGCCAGCCACTCCGCGCTCGGCACCCGCCGCACCCGCAGCGACGCCCGCCCCGGCGACCACTCCAGCCGGTCCACGACCACCCCGCCGCGCGCGCGCAGCCCCGTCACGGCACCCCGCGCCCACGCGGACGGCAGTGCCGGCAGCACCGTCAGCGTCTCGTCATCCGATCCCAGCAGCATCGCCGCCACGAGCCCCGGCAGTCCGCCGCTGGCGTCGAGGTTGAAGATCCGCCCCGCGTCGTGCCGGGTCGTCAGGGTCGGTGACCAGTGCTCGACCGCGAGCCACTCCGCGCAGCTCAGCGCCGCCTCCCCGTCACCCAGCGCCGCCGCCGCGACGCCCACCTGCACCAGCCCGAACGCCATCTCCATCCGCCCGGGAGGAGCGGTCGGCGCCTCGGTCCGCCACGCGATCTTCGCCGCCACCGTCGCCGCCGCGGCGGCCCGCAGCAGCACCGCGGAGGCGCCGGGGCCCTCGAAGGCAGCGTCGCCCGCGTACCAGAGCGGGTACAGCTGCGACGCGTGCCGGTGCGCGATCTCCTCCGCGAACCGCGGGTCGATCCACTCCGCCAGCGTGCCGTCCTCGGCGACCCGGTACTCCGGCAGCTCCGCGACCACCCGCGCCCAGCGCTCGTCGAGCGAGTCGTCGCCGCGGGCCCGGCCGAGCAGCGCCGTCGCCCGCGCGGCGTCCCGCAGCACGGCGACGTCGATCGTCGCATCGACCGCTATCGGCGAGCGCGCACCACCCGGTGTGTTCTCGGGGGAGTAGGAGGGGACGATCCGGCGCACCCCGTCGACCACGGTCGTCCCGGTCTCGGCGAAGCGCAGCACGCCCTCGGCCAGCTCCCACAGCCGGTCGTCGACGATGCCGCGATCTCCCGTGGCCGCGACGGCGTCGGCGGCGAGGCGCAGCACCCAGCCGCCGCAGCCCGTCCAGAAGAGGTGCGGGTAGCTCGCCGCGAAGTGGTCGGCGCGGCCGTGGGTCGACATCCGCGACGGCAGGAGCATCCCCTCCGCCCCGTAGACGAGGCGCGCGTTCTCGCGGTAGTCGTCGAGGTGCGGCAGCACCAGCTCCAGGATCGACAGCGCCAGCTCGGGCGTGCCGGTCGGGATCATCCCCGCCATCGCGCCGTTCTGCACGTTGCCGTTCAGCGTGTAGTCGGCCGACCAGGCCGGCCGCCAGGTGCCCTGCCAGACGCCCTGCAGCGTCGGCGGCAGCTCGCCGGTCGACGCGACGATGTTCGCGCGGCCGCTGAGCCAGGCCAGTTCGACCACGCGGCGACGGGCGCCCGCGTCGCCGGAGCGGGCGGCGTCCCACAGGTCCTCGGTCAGCTCGGCGTCGGAGGCGCCGTCGAGATCCAGCACGGAGGCGCCGACCAGCCGGCCGTGCCCCTCGCGCTGGGCGTCGCGCAGCTCCTCCCAGGAGAGGTCGGCGGAGGCGTCGGGAGCCGCGCCGATCGCGACGTCCAGCCGGAGCACGCGGGCGACCCCCGCGGAGATCTCCACGTCCGAGACGGCGGCGCCCCCGGCCACGCGCCACGTCGCTCCGCTCGTCGCCCGCGTCACGGCGCGGATCGCGGTCGGGCCCTCGCCCGCCTCGGCCGTGAGCACCGCGGAGGCGCCGCCCTCGACGTGCGACGAGACCACGGCCGAGGCGTCGGGCACGCCGGTGTCGAAGGAGGTCGCCTCGCCGGCCCCGAGCGCGAGCTCGACGGTGACGACGGTGTCCGCGGAGGACTCCAGAGCCAGCCGGACGCCCTCGCCGCCGTGCGGGGCGAGCAGGCGCACGGCGTGGCGGCCGCCGTCCTCGTCGGTCCACTCCACCGCGGCCTCGCCGCCGAGCGGATCGATCAGGCGGACCGCGGAGGCGACGCCGCCGGGGGTGCGCAGCGTGACGGTCGCGCAGAGGCCGAGCGGGTCGGTCCAGATCAGGCCGCCGTCGTAGCCGCTGTCGCGGGCGGCGCGGGCGAGCAGGGCGGTGGCGGTGTCGGAGTCGCCGGCCAGCAGGGCGCCGCGCAGCTCGTCGCGGACGCCGGCGAGGTCGGGCGCGTCCGGGCGCGGATTGACGGGGAGGAACCAGCGCTCGTGGGCGAGCGGGACGGTCAGGGAGTCGGCCGGGCCGTGCACCACGGCGCCGACGCGGCCGCTGCCGACGATCAGGCCCTCCTCCCAGGTCGGGGCCGCAGTGGCGGTGACGAGGGTGGGCGTGCGCGACAGTGCGCCGGCGATCGGGGCGATGATCGGTTCCTTTCGGGCTCGCGGGAGTGCCTGATATGTTGCGTGAACCCTCAAATTACCTCTCCCGGTGCGACGGCGCGCGGGAGTCGAGAGTTAGGAATCCGCGATGACGCGACCGATCACCCTCTTCACCGGCCAGTGGGCGGACCTCCCCTTCGAGGAGGTGGCCCGCCTCGCGGGGGAGTGGGGCTACGACGGCCTCGAGATCGCCTGCTGGGGCGACCACATCGACGTCGCCCGCTGGGACGACGCGGAGTACGTGCAGAGCCGGAAGGACATCCTCGAGCGCAACGGCCTCCAGGTCTTCGCGATCTCGAACCACCTCACCGGCCAGGCGGTCTGCGACGACCCGATCGACGAGCGCCACCGCGACATCCTCAGCGACCGCGTCTGGGGCGACGGCGACCCCGAGGGCGTCCGGCAGCGCGCCGCCCAGGACCTCAAGGACACCGCCCGCTTCGCCGCCGCGCTCGGCGTGACGCAGGTCAACGGCTTCTCCGGCTCGTCGATCTGGAAGGGCGTGGCCATGTTCCCGCCCGCCTCCGACGAGTGGATCGCCGCCGGCTACCAGGACTTCGCCGACCGCTGGAACCCGATCCTCGACGTCTTCGAGGAGGTCGGCGTCCGCTACGCGCTCGAGGTGCACCCGAGCGAGATCGCCTACGACTACTGGACCGCCAAGCGCACCCTCGAGGCGATCGGCCACCGCGCCTCGTTCGGCTTCAACTTCGACCCGTCGCACTTCGTCTGGCAGCAGCTCGACAGCGTCGCGTTCGTGCTCGACTTCGCCGACCACATCTTCCACGTGCACGTGAAGGAGTCGGTCACCAACCTCGACGGCCGCAACGGCGTCCTCGGCTCGCACCTGCCGTGGGCGAACCCGCGCCGAGGGTGGACCTTCGTCTCGACCGGGCACGGCGCCGTCCCGTGGGAGCCGGTGTTCCGCGCGCTCAACGCGATCGGCTACACCGGCCCGACCAGCGTCGAGTGGGAGGACGCCGGCATGGACCGCCTCGACGGCGCCCCCGAGGCCCTGGCCTTCGTGCGGAAGCTCAACGCGATCACGCCGCCGGCCGACGCCTTCGACGCGGCGTTCTCGACCTCGCGCGACTGACCGCCCGCCGCCCGCCTGCATCCCGGAGGCCGGAAGGACCGACTGCCCGCGAGGGCCGTCCGGGCCTCCCGGCCTCCGTCGTGCTGCGAGCGCGTCCGCAACCGAGGCCGGGACGCTGCAGCGGGCGCCGAACGGGCCGGAGAGGGCGATCCGCCCTCGATCGCGGACGTGATCCAGGTCGGTCTCGGCGGCGGGCCCCCCGCCCCGACCCGGCGGCTCGCCGGGAACGACGGAACGGCCGGCCCCCCGCAGGGAGCCGGCCGTCCGGCCTCGCAGGATCTACAGGCCCTGGGAGAGGCGGTAGTACGCCGCGTTCGAGCGGATGTCGGACTCGAAGCCGCGGAGGGTGGTCGACTCGTCGATCACGAGGAGCTCGACGCCGGCGATGCGGGCGAAGTCCTCCCACGCCTCCAGGCCGATCTGCGTCGTCATCACCGTGTGGTGCGCGGCACCGGCGGTGATCCAGGCGGCGGCGCTGGTGCCGAAGTCGGGGGCCGGCTGCCAGACGGCGCGGCCGACGGGCAGGTGCGGGAGCGTCTGGGGCGGCTCGACGTTCTGGACCTTGTTCGCGACCAGGCGGAAGCGCTCGCGGACGTCGCTCAGGGCGACCACCACGGCGGGTCCGGCGTCGGCGGTGAAGACCAGGCGCACCGGGTCCTCGCGGCCGCCGATGCCCAGCGGGTGGATCTCGAGCGAGGCGCGCTTCGACGACAGGGACGGCGACACCTCGAGCATGTGCGCGCCGAGGATGAGCTCCTCGCCGGGCGTCATGTCGTAGGTGTAGTCCTCCATCAGGCTGGTGCCGCCGGGGAGGCCGGCGCCCATGACGGCGGCGATGCGGATGAGGACGGCCGTCTTCCAGTCGCCCTCGCCGCCGAAGCCGTAGCCGTCGGCCATGAGGCGCTGCACGGCGAGTCCGGGGAGCTGGCGGAGCCCGCCGAGGTCCTCGAAGCTGTCGGTGAACGCCTCGAAGCCGCCCTCCTCCAGGAACGAGCGCAGGCCGATCTCGACCGCGGCGCCGTAGCGGAGCGACTCGTGGCGCTCGCCGCCGGGGAGCAGCTCGGGGACCACGTCGTAGCTCTCGACGTACTCCGCGACGAGGGCGTCGATCTGCTCGGAGGTGGCGGCGTCGACGCGCTCGACGAGCTCGTTCACGCCCCAGGTGTTGACGCTGACGCCGAGGCGGATCTCGGCCTCGGTCTTGTCGCCCTCGGTGACGGCGACGTTGCGCATGTTGTCGCCGAAGCGGGCGACCTTCATGCTCTGCGAGGCGGACCAGCCGGCGGCCGCGCGCGACCAGGTGCCGATGGCCTCGGTGACGCGGGCGTCGCTCGCGTGGCCGACGACCGTCTTCCGGGGCACGCTCATCCGGCTGAGGATGTAGCCGTGCTCGCGGTCGCCGTGCGCGGCCTGGTTGAGGTTCATGAAGTCGAAGTCGATGTCCTGCCACGGCAGGGCGACGTTCGCCTGGGTGTGGAAGTGCAGCAGCGGCTTGGCGAGCGCGTCGAAGCCGTGGATCCACATCTTCGAGGGGCTGAAGGTGTGCATCCAGGTGATGACGCCCACCACGGAGTCGTCGGAGTTCGCCTCGATCATGGTGCGGCGGATGGCGTCGGAGCTCTTCAGCACCGGCTTCCACTCGACGGTCACGGGGATCGCGCCCGCCTCGTTCAGCCGCGCGACGACGGCCTGCGACTGCTCGGCGACCTGGCGGAGGGTGTCCTCGCCGTAGAGGTCCTGGCTGCCGGTCAGGAACCAGACGGTGCGGGTGGCGAGGTCGGGGATGATGCTCTGGTACACGCTCATGCGATGGCTCCGGTGGGGTTCTGTCCGTAGACGTTCTGGTAGCGGTCGAACAGGGCGTCGATCGACTCCTGCGGGATGGGGACGAGCTCGCCGCCCTGGCGCGCGAGGTGCACGGTGCGGGCGACGTCCTCGGCCATGACGGCCGCCTTGACGGCGTCCTTCGCGTCCTTGCCGATGGTGAAGACGCCGTGGTTCTGCATCAGGACCGCGCGCGAGCGGTGCCCGCTGAGGGTCGCGACGATGCCGCGGCCGATGGAGTCGTCGCCGATGATCGCGAACGGGCCGATGGGGATCTCCCCGCCGAACTCGTCGGCCATCGCGGTGATGACGCAGGGGATCGACTCGGCGCGGGCCGCCCACGCGGTCGCGTAGGTGGAGTGCGTGTGCACGACTCCGCCGACCTCGGGCATCTCGCGGTACACGTAGGCGTGCGCCGCGGTGTCGCTGGAGGGGCTGCGGTCGCTGCCGGGGGTGCCGGGGACGACGTTCCCGTCGAGGTCGCAGAGGATCATGTTCTCGGGCGCGAGGTCGTCGTAGGAGACGCCGCTGGGCTTGATCACGAAGAGGTCGGCGCCGGGCACGCGGCCCGAGATGTTGCCGCCGGTCCAGATGACGAGGCCGTAGCGGACGAGCTCGGAGTGCAGCCGCGCGACGTCCTCGCGGACGCGGGCGATCGCCTCCTCGACGGCGGGGGTCTGGGTGGTCATGCGGTGGCTCCCTGGTTCTGCGGGTCGGTGAGGGTCTCGACGGCGGTCTGCTCGACGGCGAGGCCGGCGCGGTAGCGCTCGAGGTAGGCGGAGAAGCCGGCGACGTCGTCCGCGTCGGGGGCGACGGTCTCGAAGCCGGAGTCGCCGAAGACCTGATCGGTGAGGTACGCGTCGAGCGCGACTCCGCTCTGCAGGCGGTAGGCGGCGAGCACCGCCATGCCCCACGGGCCGCCCTCGGAGGCGGTCGCGGCGACCGAGACGGGGGCGTCGAGCGCGCCGGCGAGGAAGCGCTGGGCGACCCCTGCGGTGCGGAACATGCCTCCGTGCGCGAACATCTCGTCGATCCGGACGCCCTCGCCTGCGAGGACGCGCATGCCCAGAGCCAGCGTGCCGAACACGCCGTAGAGCTGCGCGCGCATGAAGTTGGCGAGCGTGAGGCGCGAGTCGGGGGTGCGCACGACGAGCGGGCGGCCCTCGACGAGCCCGGCGATCGGCTCGCCCGCGAGGTGGTTGTAGGCGAGCAGTCCGCCCGCGTCCGCCTCGCCCTCGAGCGCCTCGGCGAAGAGGGTGCCGTAGACGGCGTCGCTGTCGGAGGGTCCGCCGGACGCGGCGGCGAACCGCGAGAACAGGCCGACCCAGCCGGCGAGCTCGCTGGCTCCGTTGTTGCAGTGGACCATCGCGACGAGGTCCCCGGCGGGAGTCGCGACGAGATCGAGCTCGTGGTGCACGCTCTCCAGCGGGCCCTCGAGGACGACCATGGCGAAGATGCTGGTGCCGGCGCTGACGTTGCCGGTGCGCGGGGCGACGGAGTTGGTCGCCACCATGCCGGTGCCGGCGTCGCCCTCGGGCGGGCAGGCGGGGGCGCCGGGTCGGAGGGAGCCGGTGGGGTCGAGCAGGAGCGCGCCCTCGGCGGTGAGCGAGCCGGCGTCGGCGCCCGCGGGGAGCACGGCGGGCAGCAGCTCGCGCAGCGGCTTCACGGCGCCGGCCGCGCGCTCGTCGTAGAGGTCGACGACACGCTGGTCGTAGTCGCGGGTCGCCGGGTCGGTCGGGACCATTCCGGAGGCGTCGCCGACTCCGAGGACCTTCTCGCCGGTGAGGCGCCAGTGCACGTAGCCGGCGAGGGTGGTGAGGAAGTCGATCCGCTCGACGTGCGGCTCGGAGTCGAGGACCGCCTGGTGCAGGTGCGCGAGCGACCAGCGCAGCGGGATGTTGGCGCCGAACAGCTCGGTGAGCTCGGCCGACGCGGGCCCGGTGCTGGTGTTGCGCCAGGTGCGGAAGGGGACGAGCAGCCCGCCGTCCGCATCGAAGGGGAGGTAGCCGTGCATCATCGCCGAGACGCCGAGCGCCCCGACGGAGGAGAGCTGCACGCCGTGGCGCGAGGAGGCGTCGGCGACGAGGTCCGCGTAGGCGGCCTGGAGGCCCGCGTGGACGGCGTCGAGGGAGTAGGTCCAGCGGCGGTCGACGAACTGGTTCTCCCACTCGTGGCTGCCGACGGCGAGGACCACGGACGGGTCGGCCGCGTCGACCAGGCACGCCTTGATCCGGGTGGAGCCGAGCTCGATGCCGAGGGCGGTGGCGCCGCTCGTGATCACGTCGGCGGGGGTGGGCCTGCGCTGGTCCATCATGCTCCTCGCTCGGGCGATGTGACCGTTCACAAAGCCCCGGGTCAGCGTAGGCGAAACGGCTCGGGGTCGGCAAGCGAGGGGCCCGCCGACGGGGTCCGACTGCTCCTCCTCCGCCGCAAGCCCCTTCCGCCGGGGCCGCCCGCTTGGTCGCATGAGGCATGCGTGAGATCAGACTCGTCAGACTCGTCACCCGCCTCGAGAACGCCGCCGCCCTCGATCCGCTCGTCGGCCGGGTGAAGCGGGCCGTGAACGCGGTGGTCCGGCCGCAGCCGGTGCGGGACGTGCTGCACGGCGTCCCGGTCGGCCACCCCGTCCATCCGCTGCTCGTCCTCGTGCCCACCGGCGCCTGGGTGTCGGCGGCGGTGCTCGACCTGCTGCCGGGGAACCAGCGCGCGGCGCGGACCCTCGTCGGCGTCGGCGTGATCAGCGTCCTGCCGACCGCCGCCTCCGGCTTCACCGACTGGTCGGAGCTGCACGAGCAGCAGACCCGCGTCGGGCTGGTGCACTCGGCGGCCAACGTGGTCGCGACGGGCCTCTACGCCGCGTCGTGGGTGCAGCGCCGCCGCGGGCGCACCACGAGCGGGAAGGTGCTCGGGATGCTCGGACTCGCCGTCGTCTCGGGCGGCGGCTACCTGGGCGGCCACCTCAGCTACCGGCAGGCGGCGGGGGCGAACCACGCGGAGGACGTGCCGCACCGCTTCCCCTCCGGCTGGCAGGAGCTCGGCGCCCTGGCGGACCTGCCCGAGCGCACGCCGGTGAGGAGGGAGGTCGCGGGCCTCCCCCTGCTCGCCTTCCGGCGGGGCGAGCGGATCGACGTGCTCTCGAACGTCTGCAGCCACCTCTCGGGCCCGCTCGACGAGGGCGAGGTCTCGGCGGACGGCTCGGGGGAGGCGTGCGTCGCCTGCCCGTGGCACGGCAGCGCCTTCTCGCTCGAGACCGGCGAGGTGCTGCGGGGGCCGGCCACCTCGCCGCAGCCGCGGTTCCAGACTCGGGTGCGCGAGGGGCGCGTGGAGGTGCTGCTGCCGCACGCGGGGTGAGGCGGGCCGGTCAGGAGGCGGCGGCCGCCCGGCGCACGGCGTCGAGCGTGTCGAAGACGGCGGCCGTGTCCTCGAGCGTGCGGAGCGGATGCTCGAGCAGTCCGGCGGCGATCGCGCGCGTGACCTCGCGGAGCATCGGGACGTACCCGTGCCCCTCCCGCTCGACCTCGCAGCGGCGCGCGGTCGGGCCCTCCGGTCCGTACCCGTGCACGGTCAGCCCGGAGGCGAACCAGAAGCCGGGGTCGATCCCGATCCAGCCGGTGCTGCCCGAGACGGTGGCGGTGCCGGCGAGGAACTCGACCATCGAGCTCGCGCCCTGCGCGAACCGCCCGTCGCCGTACTCGAGGGTGAAGTGCGTGCTCAGGTCGATCCCCTGCTCGTCGATCACGCCGGAGGCGACCACGCCGAGCGGCTCCCCGAGCATCAGGTGCGCGAGAGTGACCGGGTAGATCCCCTGGTCGAGGAGCGAGCTGCCGCCGGGCTGCCAGCGGCTGGAGCCGTCGCGCGGGAACGGCGCTCCGAACGCCGCCTGCACGGCGCGCACCTCGCCGATCTCCCCGGAGTCGACGATCCTGCGCACGAGGGCCGTCAGCGGCGTGAACGCCATCCACATCGCCTCCATGAGGAAGACGCCAGAGGAGCGCGCGATCTCCGCCAGAGCGCGGACCTCGGCGGCGTCGAGCCCCAGGGGCTTCTCGCAGAGGACGTGCCGACCGCGCCGCAGCGCCTCCGCGGCCAGCGCGAAGTGGGTGACGTGGGGCGTGCCGAGGTAGACGGCGTCGATGTCGGCGTCGAGCATGGCCGAGTAGTCGGTGAAGCGGTGCGGGACGGAGAACCCGTCGCCGAAGCGCGCCGCGCCCACGGCGGTGCGGGAGGAGACGGCGACGAGCTCGGCCCCGGAGACCAGGGCGAGGTCGCGCGCGATCTGCTGCGAGACCGGCCCCGTCCCGGCGACGCCCCACCGGACCGGACCGGTCATCGCCGCCGCCCCCGCATCCGTCAGGCCGCCGGGGTCTCGAGGAGCGTGACCCGCACCGCGGTCACGCCGTGCGCCCCGAGGATCATGAGCCGCTCATCCCCGTTGAGGATCCGCCCCTCGACCCAGGCGCCGTCCTCGAGCCGCAGCTCGCGCAGGCTGTCGATCTCGACCACGACGCCGTCCCGGCTGAAGTCGATCATGGTCTGCTGCCCGACGGCGAGGTACTCGAGCGGACCGGTCTGCAGCACGATCCCGAACGCCCGCGAGTCGGCGGGGGAGGGGGCGTGCGCGGTGGGCAGGTTCTCGTCGGGGAGCGGCGCCGGCTCGGGGAGCCGCACGCCGACGTCGAGGAGGAGGTCCGCCAGCATCGCCGGCGCGCTGCGCACGACGACGGTCGTCTCGCCGATCCGGCCGGTGAGCGAGACCGTCCCGGCGTCCAGGGCGAAGCCGATGATCCGGTCCTCCCGCTGCGCCTGGAGGATCTGCGGAGCCAGGGCGATCAGCTGCCGGAAGGCGCCGTGGAGCTGGCTGCCCTCGCGGACGTCGTCGACGCCGAACACGTGGTAGCCGAAGGCGCCGTAGCCGCCGACCGCGCGGAAGGCGTCGCCGGTCAGCACGCGGGCCTCGGGGATGAAGAGCGGGTTGTCGGGCGCCGAGTACTCGCGCATGACGGGCTCGCTGGACGGGACGTAGATGTCGGGCGACACGAAGTCGAGGGCCGGGCCCGCGACTCGCCACACGCCCCGCATCCGCGCGGTCGGACCGCCGCTGGGGTACTGCCCCGGCGAGTCCTGCCCGGGCTGCGGGCCGAGCCACGCGTTCGCGTAGGCCGGCAGCGCCAGGACCCTCTTCCCGGCCGCGGCCAGCGAGCCGAGGTAGCTGCCGTAGCCCCACGACATGAAGACCTCGTCGGCCACCGGGTCGTCGTCGCCGAACCGCTCCTGCCACGATCCGCCGTCCTGCCGGGAGCGGGCGAAGAGGGCGACGATGTCGTCGTGGAAGCCGTCGGGGTCCTCCGCCACGGCCTGCACGAGGGCGGCCGGGACGGGCGAGAGCCAGGCCTGCTGCGCGGTGGCGGAGAGGTCGCGGCTCGCACCGAGCAGACCCACCTCGTTCTCCACCTGCATCAGGATCACCGTGTGCTGCTCGTCCACCCGGGCGAGGTGCTCCATCAGCGCCGTGTAGGCCCGCTCGTCCGCGCGGCGGAGCTCCTCCGAGAACACCGACAGGCCGGGCCGGGGCATCGAGCCCTCGTAGGTGAGGGGCGCGCGCATCGGAGCCGGGCCGCGGTCGGAGCGGGGGAAGCGCGCCGTGTCCCTCCGCACCCAGGTCGGCGCGTAGGTGGAGAGGGCGTTCTTGAACGCGCCGAACCAGATCACGACGAGCCGGACGCCCGCGGAGCGCGCGCCGTCGAGCAGCGCGTCGACCACGGTGAAGTCGAGCTCGCCCTCGACGGGCTCCACCTGGTCCCAGCCGACGGGGGCGACGATCGAGTTCATCCCCGAGGCGCCGATGGCGGACCAGACCGCCTCCATGTGGCGCGGGTCCGAGGGGCTGGAGTTGTGGAGCTCGCCGCCGAGGCAGAGGAACGGCGCGCCGTCCACGATCAGCTGCACGGGGCTGCCCGTGCGGTCGAGGCGGGGGAGGCCGGTCATCGGGGATCCTGTCGTCGGAGTGGTCATCGGGTCAGCTCCTCGGCGATGCGGCGGGCGCCGCGCACGGCCAGAGCGACGCCGGTGAGCGTCGGGTTGCAGGCCGTGGCCGTGGGGATCACGCCGTTGCCCGCGACGAACAGGCCGGGGTGGCCCCACACCTGGCCCGTCGGGTCGCAGACGGAGGTGCCGTCGTCGGTCTCGCCCATGCGGACGCTGCCCTGGTAGTGCAGGGAGGCGCCGGCGGGGAAGACGAGCGGCCCGTCGCCGAGGGGGCGGCCGACGGCCAGCGCCGCGGCGAGGATCGACTCGCGCGCCCGCGCCAGCGTCTCGCGGTCCTTCTCGGTGAGCGTGTAGTGGATGCGGAGGGCGGGCATGCCGTAGTCATCGGTCTCGTCGTCCGAGAACGCGACGCGGTCGGACGCCTGCAGGTCCTTCGCGCAGAACCAGCCGAGCCCCACGATCGAGCCGGGGATCGTGTCGAACTCCAGCGGCACCGGGGAGGCGTCGAGCTGCATGACCTGGCCGTGGAAGGGGTGCTCGTCGGTGAAGGGGACCCACGAGACGCCGCTCTGCGCGGTGATCGCGGTGTCCGCCTCCGACGCGGTGGCCACCTCCGGGACATCGGTGAGGATCGCGCCGTGCACCATCTGGGGCTGGTCGTTGAGGTAGCGGCCGAGCGCCTCGGGCCGGACTCCGGAGTTGTGGAGGACCTGGGGCGTGCGGAGGCTGTCCGCGGCGACGACGACGAAGCGCGCGGCGACGCGGTGCTCGGCTCCGCTGCGGAGGTCGCGGACCAGCACGCCGGAGGCGGCTCCCTCCTCGGTGAGCACCCGGAGGACGAGCGACTCGTCGTAGAGGGTGAAGCTCTCGTTCTCGCGGGTGGCGTCGCCGAAGACGACGTCGGATCCGGACCAGATCAGCGAGCCGTCCTCGGTGCGGCGCACGGCGAGCGGCATCGGCTGGACGCGGCGGTCGGGCGCGCGGCCCTCGTCGAGCGCGGCGGAGAGCCGGGCCCGCACGTCACCGGCGAGCGGGGCGTCGCCGAGTGCGTCGGCGGTGACGGAGAGGAGCCGCTCCGCCTCGTCCAGGAGCTCGTCGAGGTCGGGGAGGAAGGCGATCCGCTCGCTGTCGCCGGGCCGCGGGCAGGCTCCGGTCCAGTGGGCGGCCATGCCGCCGACGTTGCTCGACATGGCCGCGGCGGGGAGGCCGTCCTCGCCCGGCTGCTGCCAGCCGTCGGCGAGGAGGAAGGTGCCGGCGCGCTGCATCCGCGCGGCGTCGGTCGCGTAGTCGTCCATGGTGTCCGTCGACTGCGCGTCGCCCTGGGGGCGGGGCCCCTCCGACCGGCGCTGCGCGCGGGCGCGCTCGTCCAGGTCGGCGATGTTCTTCACGTGGGTGCCGGGCGGGTCGCTGATCGTCGGTCCGACCTCGAACAGCGCGACCACCGCTCCGGGAGCGCGCTCGCTGAGGATGCGCGCGTAGGCGGCACCGGCGGGCCCGCTGCCCACGATCGCGACGTCCACCCGGTCCGGGTATCCGCGCGAGGTGTCCGTGTCGTTCGTCATGCCGAGCCTTCCGCAGCCGTGCCGAGGGGGCGGGAGAGCTCCGTCGGTCGACAGCCAACTTATGTGCCTGAGGTACTTATCCGCAAGGACGGATACGCGATCCGCCCCCGATCACGGGCCGATGCGCCCGCTGAGGCGCTCGGGGACTTACGCTCGGGACGAACCCATGCAGAGCGATCCGCCGGTTCCCCGGGACCTGCCCGGGCCGGGAGCGGATCGCGGACCGGAGGACCGATGTCGCTGGAATCGAGAGCGCCTCTGCTCGACGAGGACCGGGCGCCCCTCCTCGGCGGATTCGAGGCCTTGCGCGGATCCGTCGCGCCGACCCTCGAGGCCGCTCCGCTCGCGGCCCTGATCGAGCTCGTGCGGACGGGCCGGGCCGGCACGCGTCCCGAGCTGGTCGCCGTGAGCGGCCTGAGCCGCAAGGTCGTCACCCAGCGGATCGAGCAGGCGCTCGAGCTGGGGCTGCTGCGCGAGGGCGGGCTGGCCCCGTCCGAGGGCGGGCGGCAGGCGAGGACGCTGGAGTTCGCGTCCGACGCCGGCCACGTCTACGCGGCGGTCATCGGGGCGTCGGAGTTCACCGTCGCGGTCTCGGACCTCGCCGGCACGCTGATCGCGACCGGCCACGAGGACTGGAGCGTGGCGACCGGCCCGCAGGCGACGCTCGAGCGGGTGCGCCTCGCCTTCGAGCGGGTCGCGGCAGGGGCCGGCGTCTCGCGGCCCTGGGGGATCGTCGTGGGCGTCCCGGGTCCGGTCGAGTTCGGCTCCGGCCGGCTCGTGGCCCCGCCGATCATGCCCGGCTGGCACGACGTCAACGTGCGCGCCTGGTTCCGCGACCACTACGACGCTCCGGTCTGGGTCGACAACGACGCGAACCTGATGGCCCTCGGCGAGTGGGCCGGAGGCGCCCACCGCGACAGCCGCGACCTGCTGTTCGTGAAGGTCGGGACGGGCATCGGCGCGGCCATGATCATCCGCGGCCGCCTCATCCGCGGCGAGCGGGGCGGGGCCGGGGACATCGGCCACATGCGGGTCACCGACGACCCCGACGCGGTCTGCCGGTGCGGGCGGGCGGGCTGCCTCGAGGCGGTCGCGAGCGGCTGGGCGATCCTCCTGGCCGCGGAGGAGCGCGCACAGGAGAGCCCGTTCCTCTCGGAGATCACCGGCCGCGGGGACGCCGTCGCCCTGGGCGACCTCGGCCGGGGCGCGCAGGAGGGCGATCCGCTCTCGATGGAGCTCCTGACGGGCGCGGGGCGGATCGTCGCGGGAGTCATCGCCAACCTGGTGAACGTGCTGAACCCGGGAGTCGTCGCGATCGGCGGAGGCGTGCTGCGCGGAGGCGAGTACTTCGTCGACCTCGTCACCGACGCCGTGCGGTCCGGCTGCACCGACCTGGTCGCCGAGCGCCTGGTGATCCGCGCGGCGAGCCTGGACCAGCTCGAGGGCGTCACCGGAGCGGCACTCCTGGCGATCGAGAACGTGCTCGCCCCCGCCGGCCTCATCCAGTGGGTCGGCGAGGGCGTGCCGTTCGGCCACGCCTCGGCGCTGCAGCGCTACGCGGGCGCGTTCAACTGAGTCCGGCGCCGGCGAAGGTGTCGGACCCCTCGTAGCGGAAGCCGGTCAGCTCGGCGGTGCCCGCGAGGACGCCGACCCCGATGATCCGGCCGGTCATGCCGCCGGCCACCTCGGTGGAGACGTAGCGCCCGTCGGCCCGGCCCGTCTCGGTGAAGGCGCCGTCCACGACGACGCCGCCGACCAGATGGTCCGGTCCGCGGGCCTCGAAGAAGCCTCCCTCGACCGGGAGCGTGCGGATCTCGAGCTCGGCGCCCGCGACGGCCTCGCGCTCGTCGAGGACGACGCGGTGGCCGCCGACCACGAGCACGGTCGTCAGGCGATCGCCCTCGAGCTCGAGCCGGAACTGGTGCCGGCGGTCGATCCTGACGGAGAGGGCCGCCCGGCCGGTCGTGGTGAGAGCGGCGCGCGCCGAGAAGAAGAGGCGGTCCTGCCGGCGCCCGACGAACACCTCCTCGCTCCCGGAACCGGTGAGGGTCCATCCGCGCTCGGAGACCTCCACCACGTCGGCGGGGAACACCTCGTCGCCGACCCAGGTCGGCGGCAGCGCCTTGCCCCGTACCAGGGTCTCCCGGCTCGGCTGCTCGGGCTGCTCGATCGGCGCCCCGACGACGGGCCAGCCGTCGACCCACTCGACGGAGGAGGCGAAGGTCTCCCGCCCGAGGACGTGCCACTCCGGGCTGCTCCCGCGCGGCCGGACGGCCAGGTAGACGAGCGCCCACACTCCCGGCGACGTCTCGACCAGGTCGGAGTGGCCGGTGCTCTGCACGGAGGAGGAGGTGCCGCGCCTCGTGAGGATCGGGTTCGCCGGGCCGCCGGTGAACGGCCCGGAGGGCGACGGACCGCGGGCGATCGACACCGCGTGGCCGCGCTCGGTGCCGCCCTCCGCGATCAGCAGGTACCAGGAGCCGTCGTGCTCGAGGACGTGCGGGCCCTCGGGGAACTTGCCGCCTGTCCCCGACCAGAGCAGCCGCGGCTCGGTCAGGACCTCGCCGGTGGAGGGATCGATCTCGACCTGAGCGATCCCGGTCCGGCCCGCGTAGGTCACGTAGCAGGTGCCGTCGGCGCCCCAGGCGATGTCCGGGTCGATGCCGTCGATGCCCGGGATGCGGATCGCCTCGGACCACGGGCCGGCCGCGTCCTCGGCCGTGACGAGCACCTGCCCCCACTCGTCGGCGACGTTGGTCGTGATCATCCAGAACCGACCGTCGTGATGGCGCAGGGTCGGCGCGAAGATCCCGCCGGAGGGGCCGGTCCCGGCGAGCGGGAGCTGGTCCGGCCGGTGGAGGGCGTGCCCGACCAGCGTCCACGTCCTGAAGTCGGTCGACGAGTGGATCGGCACCCCGGGCGCGTACTCGAAGGTCGAGTTCGCGAGGTAGGCGACGCCGTCCACGACGCAGACCGACGGATCCGGATGGAACCCGGGGACGACGGGGCGCTGGTCGGAGGCGGTCATGCGGTGAGCCGGTCCTCGATCGAGTGCAGCAGGGCGTGCTGGCGGCGGACCTGCTCGATCGAGCGGTAGGGCAGGCGGTCGCCCTCGTACTCGCTCGAGAGGTAGCCCGACCACTCGTTGTCGATCAGGGTCCGCAGGATCTCCTCCCACGGGATCTGCCGGTCGACCAGGTCCTCGTCGATGTCGAAGAACTTCGTCTGGATGAAGGCGGTGTAGGGGAGCACCTCCGCGAGGTCGGACATCGGGACGGCGAGGGGCTTGCGCCAGCCCTCGTCCACGGCCTCCTCGCTGAGCCCGTCGTGCTTCGCGGTGGTGATGGTCCGCTGGAAGATGCCGGTGTCGAGCATGAGCCGGAAGTTCGGCGAGCCGGTGCGCTCGATGAACGCGATGTACTCGTCGACCACGGGGTGCTTGATCGGGGTCGGCGCGTGGATCTCCGGGCAGATGACGAGGCCGAGCTCGTGGGCGAGGTCGAGGTTGCGCTCGACGACCTCCTCCCAGATGGGGTGCGGCGTGAGGTCCATCGCGATGACGCCGATCTTGGGCCGGATCGTGGTGAAGCCCAGCGTCGATGCGAGCCGGAGGTCGTGGGCGAGCATGCTCGTGCCCTGCTCGGCCGAGAGATCGTGGTCGCGCCACAGGCGGGAGTCGATCCACGAGCCGTAGTTCGTCGGCTCGAGGCGGTACGTCTCCAGGAGGCGCTGCCACTCGTCGATCCACGCGGTCCCGGGATTCGGGTACCCGCTGATGTTGCCCTCGCCGAGGATCTCGATGCCGGTCGCACCGAGGTCGGCGATCTCGGCGAAGGCGTCCTCGAGGGTGAGGACGGTGTTCATGTCTCCGGTGTAGCTGTACAGGGACACCCCGTACTTCAGTGCAGCGCTCATGCGACGATCGTGACCTTCCGCTCGGAGTGGAACACCGACGGCTGGAACTCCGCCGGGATGTAGGGGGCGTGGATCGCGATGTCCACGGCGAGGTCGTGCACGCCGACGGGGAGCCCGCCGGGGTGGGGGACCGTGATGGTCGCGACCTCGTCCAGCTGCCAGCGGACCTCGGCGTCGGTCGCGCGGAGCTCCTGGATGCTGAACTCGCGGCCCTGGAGCGTCCAGCGGGGGACCTCGCGGTCCCACGACAGGTCGCCGACGGTGACGTCGACGCCGTCGATCAGGCTGCCCCAGACGCCCCGGTAGTTGGGCATGCGCAGCGTGAACTGGAAGCCGGTGACGGCACCGTCCTCCTCGACGTTCCGGACGCCCCGGTTCTGGATGAGCTCTCTCTCGAGCATGGTTGTTCTCCTGATCTGTGCAGAGGACCGCTCCGAGCGGGCGGTCCCGATGACGTGTTCGAGGGCCGGTCAGGCCGTGATCGGGGCGTCCCCGGGAGCAGCCTTCTGCTCGTCGAGGAAGCGGCGGCGCTCCGATCGGCGCTCGGCCTGCCGGGCGGGGTCCGGGACCGGCGCCGCCAGCAGCAGCGCCTGCGTGTAGGGGTGGACCGGACGGGAGGTCACCTGGTCGACGTCGCCGGACTCGACGATCTCGCCCCGGCGCATCACGGCGACGCGGTGGCTGATGTGCCGCACCACGGCGAGGTCGTGGGTGACGAAGAGGTACGCGACTCCGGTGCGCTCCTGGATCTCGATGAAGAGGTCCAGGACCCGCGCCTGCGTCGAGAGGTCCAGAGCGCTGACGGGCTCGTCGCAGACGATGAGCTTGGGGTCGAGGCAGAGGGCCCGGGCGATGGCGATGCGCTGGCGCTGGCCGCCGGAGAACTCCCGCGGGTAGCGGCCGGCGGCGTCGGCGGGCAGGTGCACCTGGTCGAGCAGCGCCCGGACGCGCGTCCCGGCGTCCTTCCTGGTGGAGCCGGAGACGAGCAGCGGCTCGGTGAGGATGTCGCTGACCGTCATCGCGGGGTTCAGCGACGTGTACGGGTCCTGGAACACCACCTGGAGGTCCCGGCTGAGGCTCCGCCGGGCGCTCCGGCCGATCCTCGTGATGTCCTTCCCCTCGAAGCGGACGGAGCCCTCGGTGATCGGCGCGAGCCCGAGGACCGCGCGTCCGAGCGTGCTCTTGCCCGATCCCGACTCGCCGACGAGGCCGACGGTCTCGCCGGGGGCGATCGTCATGTCGATCCCGTGCAGGGCGCGGAAGGCGGAGCGGCGTCCGAGGCGGCCCGGGTACTCCACGACCAGGTCCTCCACCTCGAGGACGGGTGTGCCGGCGGTGCCGGACGGGGGCGTCTGCGTGCTCATGCCGGGGTTCCGTCCGTTCCGGTCGCGCGGCCCGGTGCGCCGACCGGAGTGCGCAGCGGGGCGTCCTCGAGCATCGCGGCGAGCAGCGTCTTGGTGTAGTCGTGGCGGGGTGCCGAGAAGAGGGTGTCGGCCGTCGCGGCCTCGATGATCTCGCCCGCCTGCATCACGGCGACCTTGTCGCACAGGTCGGCGACGACGCCGAAGTTGTGGGTGACGAGGAGGACGGCCATCCCGCGCTCGGCCTGGAGGCTGCGCAGCAGGTCGAGGACGTCGGCCTGCACGGTCACGTCGAGCGCGGTGGTGGGCTCGTCGGCGATGAGCAGGTCGGGGTCGCAGGAGACGGCGCCGGCGATGAGGACGCGCTGCGCCATTCCTCCGGAGATCTCGTGCGGGTAGGAGCGGAAGACGCGCTCGGGATCGCGGATCCCGACCCGGTCGAGCAGCTCCAGGGCGGAGGTGCGCGCGGCGCTGCTCGAGAGGCCGAGGTGGTGACGCATCGGCTCGGTCAGCTGGTACCCGAGGCGGAACGACGGGTCGAGGTTGCTCATCGGCTCCTGCGGGATGTACCCGATGCGCTTCCCGCGGATGCTGTTGCGGGCCTTGGGGGACATCGAGAGCAGGTCGAGGCCGTCGAAGGTCATCCGGTCCGCCGTCATCCGCGCCTGGCGGGGGAGGAGACCGAGGAGGGAGAAGGCGGTCTGCGACTTCCCCGATCCGGACTCGCCGACCAGGCCGAGGATCTCGCCGCGCTTCAGGGTCAGGGACACACCGCGGACGACCTCGGACTCGCCGCCCTCGGCGCGGGGGTAGGCGACCCGCAGCTCGGAGAGCTCCAGAAGGGAGTCGCTCGTGCCGATGGCGGTGGGCACGGTGATCGGGTCGTAGGTCCGGATGGCCGCGGTCGGCGGCACGAGCGCCGCGGCGGAGCGCGAGCGCTTGGCGCGGACCGTGCCGACGTCGGACAGCGCGTCGCGCAGACCGTTGCCGAGGATCGAGAACGCCATGACCGTCAGGATCAGCGCCGCGCTGGGCCAGATCAGGAGGATCGGCGCGTTGTAGACGTTCTGCGACGCGTCGTTGAGCATCAGCCCCCAGCTCGCCCTGTCGCTGGAGCCGAGCCCGAGGAAGGCGATGCCGGCCTCGATGCCGATGCCGGCGCTCGCCAGCAACGCCGCCTGGACGATGGTCGGCTTGACGACGACGGGGAGGATGTGGCGGCGCAGGATCCGCGAGTCGCGGAGCCCGGACACCTTCGCGGCGTCCACGTAGAGCTCCTCGCGGACTCCGCGGACCGAGGTGCGCACGAGCTGGTAGACGGCGGGGGCGATGAGCACCCCGAAGACGGCGAGGGCGAGGAAGGTGCTCCGGCCGACGCGGGCCAGCACGACCAGCAGCACGATGATCGCGGGCAGGGAGAGCAGCGCTCCGGCGACCCAGGAGGTGACGCCGTCGATCCAGCCGCGGTAGTAGCCGGCGGCCAGGCCGGTCGGCACGCCGATGGCGAGGGCGACGCCGACCACGATCAGGCCGCAGAGGATGCTGGTCCGCGCGCCGTAGAGCAGGCCGGCGAGGATGTCGCGGCCGACGCCGTCGGCGCCGAGCGGGTGAGCCGCGGTGAAGGGCGGGGCCAGGACGTCCGCGAGGCGGGACTCGACCGGGTTGTACGGGGTGAGCAGCGGGGCGCAGACGCCGAGGACGACGACGGCGAGGAGGAAGAGGACGGAGAGGACGGCTCCGGGATCGCGCAGCAGGCGGGGGAGGAATCCGCGGCGGGCGGGCCGCGGTGCGCGGCGCTGCCGGACCGGTCCGGTCGTGACGAGGCCTTCGGTCATGACACACGCACCTTCGGGTTGAGCCATCCCTGCGCCAGATCGACGAGGAGATTGACGAGGACGACGAGGACGACGGTCACGACCACGACCCCGAGCACGATCGGCAGGTCGCCGCGGCCGGCCGCGATGTTCGCGGCGGTCCCGATGCCGGGGATGTTGAAGACCTTCTCGACGACGACCGAGCCGGAGATCGACACGATGAACATCAGCGAGAGGGTCGTGAGCGAGGGGGGAGCCGCGTTCCGCAGAGCGTGGCGGAACAGGATGCTGCCGGAGGGCAGGCCCCGTCCCCGGAGGGTGCGGATGTAGTCGAGCCGGAGGACGTCGATCATCGAGCCGCGGACCTGAAGGGCGACGGCGGCGATGGAGCCGACGGCGAGGGCGATCACGGGGAGCACGATCGAGGCTGCCCAGCCCGAGGGGCTGCTCGCGAACGAGGTGAACCCGGTGGCCGGGAAGACGCGCAGCTGGACCGCGAACAGGAAGGCGAGGATCAGCGCGACGAGGAAGTTGGGGACGGCCTGCACGAAGGTCGAGACGAGCTGCAGGCCGCGGTCGATGATCCCGCCGCGCACGGCGGCGGAGGCGCCGATCAGGGTGCCGATCAGGGCGGTGACGAGAACGGAGCCGAGGACGATCGAGAGCGTCGCGGGGAGCGCCTGCCCGAGGAGGACGGCGACCGGCTGGTTCGAGAACCAGGAGACGCCGAGGTCTCCGCGGAGGGCCGACAGCAGCCACTCGCCGTAGCGGGCGAGGACCGGCTGGTCGAGTCCGAGCTCGGCCCGCTTCGCGTCGACCTGGGCGGCCGTCGCGACCGGTCCGAGGACCTGGCGGGCCGGGTCCTGCCCGGCGAGGTTCAGGAGGAAGAAGGTCGCCGAGGCGATCACGAACAGCAGGACGAGTCCGGCGCCGACGCGGCGCAGCAGGAACATCAGCATGGGACGGCTCCAGGGTCGGAACGGAAGGGGGAGGGGGCCGGCGCCCGCGAGGGCGCCGGCCCGTCCGTCAGGACGCCGGGGCGTAGTTCCAGAGGGGGATGGAGGTCAGGTACTTCTGCGGCGTGATCGAGATGCTCGACGAGGTCGCGTAGACGTTGTTCTGCTGCGCGTAGGGGGCGTACCAGGCCTGCTCGACGATGTGCGTGTTGAGCTCCTGGAAGGTCGCGTCCTGCTCGTCGCCGGTCTGCGTCTGGGCGGTCGTGATCAGGCCGTTGACGGTCGGGTCGTCGGTCTTGAACGTGTTCCAGACGGACTGCGAGGTCATGGAGAGCTGGGCGACGTCCCACGGGCGGAAGCTGTTCAGGTTGAAGATCGCGGCGGGGTACTTGGCCGAGAGCAGGTCCGAAATGAACGTGGCGCCGTTGACGGGCTGGTACTGGGGGCGGATGCCGATGGCGGTCAGCGCCTCGGTGACGGCCGCCTGCTGGGCCGGGAAGACGACCGAGACGTCGGGCATCGGGAGATCGAAGCCGTCCGCGTAGCCGGCCTCGGCGAGGAGCGCCTTGGCCTTGTCGACGTCGTAGGGGTAGACGTCCTCGAGCGCGGGGTCGTACGCCGAGCTGTCGGCGCTGAACATCTGGTCGGTCGCCGTGGCCTCTCCGCCGAAGACCTGGTCGGCGAAGGCCGAGCGGTCGAACGCGTAGTTGATGGCCTGGCGCACCCGGACGTCGCCGAGCGCGGGCACCTGGGTCCCGGCGCGGTCGAAGAGGAAGAGGCCGCTCGTAGTGTAGGCCGGCGCGGAGGTCGTCTTCAGGCCTGCGGACTCGAGCCCGGCGACCTCCTTCGCGTCCACGACGCCGGAGTCGAGCTGACCGGAGCGGAGGGAGTTGATCAGCGAGGTCGCGTCGTTGTAGACGGTCACCGTGACGGAGTCGTAGGGGTACGCGTCCTTGTCCCAGTAGTCCTCGTTGCGGTCGTAGACGTAGGTCGTCCCGGCCTGGCTCTGGGCCTGGTCGTACTCGTAGGGGCCCGATCCGACCGGCACGGTGGCCAGCTCGGGGGTGTCGAGGGCCGCCGGGCTGGCGAGCATGCCGGCCGTGCCGCCGAGGTTGGTCAGCAGCGACGGGTCCGGCGCGGTCAGGGTGATCGTGAGGTGCGTGGCGTCGACGACGTCGACGGAGGAGATGAAGCGGAGCTGGCCGCCGGACTCTCCGGACTGGGCCCGGGCGGAGTCGAGGTTCTTCTTCACGGCGTCCGCGTCGAGAGCGGTCCCGTCGGTGAAGGTCACGTCGTCGCGCAGGGTCAGGCTGAGGACCGTGTTCGAGTCGTCGTAGCTCCACTCGGTCGCGATGTGCGCGCCGGGCTCGCCCTCGTCGTCGTTGCGGAAGATCGAGTCGTAGACCGGCTCGAGGACGATCGTGACCGGGCCGGTCCCGAAGGCGCCGGGAGCGAAGGACTCCGCGGCGGCGATGGCGGACAGCCGGAGCGTCGCGGTCGAGCCGGAGCCGTTCCCGCCGCCCGTCTCGGCTGAGCAGGCGGACAGTGCCAGGGCGGCGATCGCGATCGTCGCGACGGCGATGGGCTTGCGCATGGTTCTCCTCGTCGTTGAAGGGATGTTCTGCCCGTTCCCGCAGCTGTGGGTGAGCGGGGGCCGCGGTGCGATTCGGGTGCAGGCGGTCGGGTGCAAGGCGAGCGATGTCCCGAGGGCGTCCCGCATTGAGACGATCTTTTACCGGGTACCGGGGAAAGTCAAGGATCCGGGCCAACTTCGGTGCGCGAGGCACTGAAGCTCGTCAGGCCGAGAGCGCGGCCCTCGTGGCGACCGTGCTGAGCAGGCGCGGGAGCTGGTCGCGGGTGAAGAGCTCCTCGAGGGCGAGGTGGACGGCTCCGTCCACGCCTCCGGAGTTCTCGTCGAGGACGGGGAGCTCGACCAGGAGGTCGGCCGCCGCGGCCGGGAGGATGCGCGAGTCGAGCGCCTGCCGGAGCGGGACGAGCGCGAGCTCGCCGGCCCGGGCGATGCCGCCTCCGATGATGAGCAGCTGCGGAGCGAAGAAGGCGACGACGGTCGCCATGCTGCTGCCCAGCAGGGCGGCGGCGCGCTCGAGCAGCGCGATCGCGGCCGCGTCGCCGCCCTCCGCCGCCGCCGTGACGTCGATGGGGCGCACCTCGCCGTTCGCCGCGAGCGCCGCGGCCAGGAGGGGGCTCCGGCCGCTCTCGGCGAGCAGGCGGCCGTCGCGGGCGATCGCCCATCCGCTCGTGATGGCCTCGAGGCAGCCCACGCGCCCGCACCGGCAGACGACGTGGCTCGCCTCGGCGACCGCGGTGTGGCCGATCGCCCCCGCGAGCCCGTGGGCGCCGCGGTACAGCTGGCCGTCGACGATCAGGGAGGCGGCGCAGCCGACGCCGAACTCGAAGTAGATCGCGTTGCGGGCGGTCCGGGCGGCGGGATTGGAGCGCGCCTCCGCCAGGGCGAGCAGGTTCACGCGGCTGTCGACCCAGACCGGGACGTCCCACTCCTCCTCGAGCTCGGCCCTCACCGGGTGGTCCTCCCACCCCGGGAGCATCGGGACGCCGACGGTCCTCCCGGTGTCGAACGCGACGGGACCGGCCATGCCGGCGGCGATCGCGAGGAGCTCTCCGGGCCAGGTGCGCTGGGCGAGGAGCCGGTTCGTGAGGACCTTGACGCGGGCGAGGATCGGCTCCGGCCCGTCTGCGACGTCGATGGTCTCGTGGAGGGAGGAGAGGATCCCGCCGGTCAGGTCGGCGGCGGCGACGAAGAGGTCGTAGGCGGTGACGTCGATCCCGATCACGAAGCCGGCGTGCGGGTTGATCTGGAGGCGGCGCGGTGCGCGTCCGCCGGTCGACGGCGCCAGGCCGCCGGTGACGAGCAGCTGCGCCTCCTCGAGCTCGGAGACCCGTTCGGCCACGACACTCCGCCCCAGGCCGACGCGGTCGGTGAGCTCGCCCTGCGTGAGGGAGGGCTCGGATCGGATGGTGGCGAGCACGGCCGCCAGCCCGGTGAACCGCTCGGCAGCCATGCGGGTCCTCTCGGAAGTTTCGGCAGGAAAGACGATCCTTAGGCTATCGTCCTTTTGCGGTGACCGGACGAAGTCGCCCGTCAGTGCAGACGGCAAGGAGATCACGATGGCCAGGGATTCGCAGACGGCTCCGGACGGTGCGGTCTTCCGCGACCTGAACGGCAACGGCGTGATGGACCCCTTCGAGGACCCGCGCCTCACTCCGGAGCAGCGCGCGGACGACCTGCTGCCCCGGCTGTCGCTCGCCGAGAAGGCGGGCCTGCTCTTCCACACGGTGATCTCGTCGCTCCCGGCCGGCGACCACGACTCGACGGACCACTTCCTCGGCGGCACCCACCGCGAGGTCGTCGGCTCACGGTTCCTCAACCACTTCAACGTCGGGCGCATCGACGACCCCGTCGAGACGGCCGCGTGGCAGAACGCGCTGCAGGAGCTGGCGGCCGCGGCTCCGCACGGCATCCCGATCACCTTCTCGAGCGACCCCCGCCACGGCTTCGCGCAGAACGAGGGCATGGCGTTCCGCGCGGGCGCCTTCTCGGAGTGGCCGGAGTTCCTCGGGCTCGCGGCCCTCGGCGACCCGGACCTGGTGCGCTCCTACGCCGAGACGGTGCGCGAGGAGTACCTCGCCGTCGGCATCCGGGCCGCCCTGCACCCGCAGGTCGACCTGGCGACGGAGCCGCGCTGGGCGCGCCAGCTGCAGACCTTCGGAGCCGACTCCCGCCTCGCCTCCGAGCTCGTCACGGCCTACCTGGGCGGGATGCAGGGGGACGTCCTCGGCCCGGACGGCGTGGCGTGCACGACGAAGCACTTCCCCGGCGGCGGGCCGCAGAAGGACGGCGAGGACCCGCACTTCCCCTACGGCCGGGAGCAGGTCTACCCCGGCGGCCGGTTCGAAGAGCACCTCGCGCCGTTCCGCGCCGCCGTCGCCGCCGGCACGAGCGCGATCATGCCGTACTACGCCCTCCCCTCCGGTCTCGTCCTCGACGGGGAGCCGGTCGAGGAGGTCGGCTTCGCCTACAACCGGCGGATCATCACGGGCCTGCTCCGGGAGGAGCTGGGCTACGACGGTGTGGTCCTCACCGACTGGGCCCTGGTGACCGACCTCGAGATCGGCGGGCTCAGCTGGCCCGCGAAGGCCTGGGGAGTGGAGCACCTCTCCCGGGTGGAGCGGGTGCTCCGGATCCTCGAGGCGGGTGCCGACCAGTTCGGCGGCGAGGCGTCACCCGATCTGGTCGTCGAGCTCGTCGAGAGCGGCCGCGTGTCCGTCGACCGCCTCGACGAGTCCGCCCGGCGGCTGCTCCTGGTCAAGTTCCGGCTCGGCCTCTTCGACGACCCGTTCGTCGACGAGAGCCGCGTCGCCGACCGCATCGGGGCGCCTGCGGCCGTCGCCGCGGGCCGTCGCGCGCAGTCCCGCTCCGTCGTCGTCCTCGAGAACGACGGCGTGCTGCCGCTGGCGCGGGGACGGCGCCTGCACGTCGTCGGCGTCGATCCCGCCGTCGCCGGCGAGTACGGCGAGGTCGTCGACGACCCCGCCGACGCTGACCTCGCGATCGTGCGGCTCGCCGCTCCGTTCGAGCCCCGGTCGCAGTACTTCCTGGAGGAGCAGACCCACCAGGGCTCGCTGGACTTCCCCGCCGGGGACGTCGTCCGGGTGCTCGGGCTCGCGGCCGGCCTGCCCGTCGTCCTCGACGTCCACCTCGACCGCGCGGCGATCCTGACGCCGTTCTCCGGCGCCGTCGCCGCCCTCACCGCGGACTTCGGGGTCTCGGACCGCGCCCTGCTCGACGCCCTCGTCGGCGACGTCGCGGCGGAGGGCCGGCTCCCGGTCGAGCTGCCGCGGTCCATGGCGGCCGTCGAGGCGAGCCGGCCGGACGTGCCGTCCGACACCGTCGATCCGCTGCACCGCCACGGCGCCGGGATCCGCCTCCCGCGGTCGGAGGACCGCCGTGACGGCTCCGGCGCCTGAGAGCGGGCGGTCGCCCGTGGGAGCCGCGTGCCGCCCCGGCGCCGCGCGGCCGTGGGTGGGGGTCGCCGGCCCGAGGCGGATCGTGCTCGGTCCGCTCCGATGAGCGCGTCCGGCGGGGGAGTGCGCGGCGGGGAGGAGGGCTCCGCCGTGCCGGCCCACGCCGTGCGGGCGGGCGTCGACGCCGAGGGCCCCGCCGCGCCTCCGCCCGCTCCGCTGTCCGACTCCGCAGCGGGCCTGCTCACCGTCGTGGAGCTCGTCCGCAGCGGCGCGGCCCGGACGAGGACCGAGCTCGCAGCGGCGACGGGGTGGACCCGGGCGGTCGTCACCCAGCGGATCGACCAGGCCAAGCGGAGAGGGTACCTCGAGGACGGGCCCTTCGCGCCCTCCTCGGGCGGCCGGGCCCCGCGCACGCTCCGCTTCCGCGCCGACCAGGGGATCCTCCTCGTCTGCGTCGTGGGGGAGCGCGAGCTGCGAGTCGGCGTCACCGACCTCGAGGGCGTCGTGCTGGCGCGCGGGGGACGCGACCGCGACGGCGCGGACGGGCCCGAGGAGACCGTCGCGGCCGTGATCGGCCTCCTCGACGTCCTCCTCGAGGAGGAGGGCTTCGCCGCCCGCGTCTGGGGAGTCGCCGTCGGCGTGCCCGGACCCGTCGACTCCGCCACCGGCCGCCCGGTCGCGTCCCCGGCCCTGCCCGGGTGGGACGGCGCGGATCTGCGCTCGCGCCTGGTCGACCGCTTCGATGCGCCCGTCTGGGTGGACGAGGACGCGCACCTCCTCGCGCTCGCGGAGGGACGGTCGCCCCGCTGGGGAGCGGGCGCGGACCTCGTGCGGATCGAGGCGGGCACGCGGATCGCGGTGTCCCTCCTCTCCCGAGGGTCGCTGCTGCGCGGGGCCTCCGGCGCGGCGGGGGACATCGGCCACCTGCGCGTCCCCGGCGGCACGCACCTCTGCCGGTGCGGCCGGACGGGGTGCCTCGAGGCGGAGGCCGGCGGCTGGGCGCTCGTCCGCGACGCGCACCTCGCCGTCGCCGCCGGGCGGAGCGCCGCGCTCGCCCGTCGAGCGGAGGAGAGCGGCCCGCTCACGCCCGCCGACGTCGCCGCCGCGGCGCAGGACGGCGACCAGGTCTCGGGGGAGCTCGTCCTCCGCTCGGCCGGGCTGATCGGGCAGGCGGTCGCGACCCTCGTCACCGTGGTCGGACCGTCGGCGGTCGTCGTCGGCGGCCCGCTGGCGAGCGCCGGCGAGCTGTTCCTCGACGGCGTCCGCCGCTCCGTGCTCGAGTCCTCGTCGCCACTGGCGACCCGCGACCTGCTCGTCGTCCCCTCGACCGAGGACGACGACGCCCTCCTCGTCGGAGGCGCGGAGCTGCTCCGCGACCAGCTCTTCGAGGTCTCCTTCGCCCAGTGGTTCGAGCAGGGTCACCCGTCCCCCTCCGTGATGCACGCCCGGGCCGGTCGGGAGCGGGCCTCGTCCCGTCCGCCGCTGACGCGTTAGGCTGGCACCGGACCGGTGACGCACCGGGCGGTCGCACTGCGATCCAGGCTGGAAACCTCCGTCGACGACAACGGAGCACAGCCCATGTCCCTCGATCGACTCGATCTCCGCTCGCTCTCGGTGCTCACCTCGGTGGTCAGCGTGAACCTGCTCGGCATCCTCGACACCACGATCGTGACGGCGGCCATCCCGTCCGCGGCCGAGGAGCTGGGGCTCGACGGCGTCGGACGCCAGTGGGTGGTCACGGCCTACGCCCTCGCCTTCGGCGCGGCGCTGCTCGTCGGCGGGCGCATCGCCGACTACTGGGGGCGCAAGCGCACCCTCATCGCAGGCGTGGTCCTCTTCTGCGCGGCCAGCGCGATCGGCGGAGTCGCCCAGTCCGGCCTCGAGTTCGTCCTCGCGCGCGCCGCGCAGGGCGTCGGCGCGGCCCTGATGGCGCCGGCCGCTCTCTCGATCGTCACCCTCGCCTACCCGAGCGGGCGCATCCGGGCGATCGCGTTCGGGGTCCTGGGCGGAGTCGCCTCGAGCGGGGCCGCCCTCGGCCTGATCCTCGGCGGCCTGCTGACCGAGACGGTCGGCTGGCGCTGGTGCCTCCTCGTCAACGTGCCCGTCGGCGCCCTGGCGATCGTCCTCGCGGCCCTCACCCTCGACGAGAGCCGCGCGGAGGGGCCGGGGAGGCTCGACATCGTCGGCGCGCTCCTCGTCGCCGGCGGGCTGTCGATCACCGTCTACGGACTGACGGAGCTCGGAGGCGGCAGCCCGGCGCCCCTCACCCCGGTCGCCCTCGTCGGGGGCGTGCTGCTCCTCGTCGCCTTCGTGCTGGTCGAGAGGCGGACGGCGTCGCCGGTCCTGCCGCTGGGGATCCTCCTGAACCGCTCGCGGGGCGGGGCGCTGCTCATCCAGGTCTGCGCGGGGACGGTCATGGCGGCCGTTTCGCTGTACGCGACCCTGCACCTCCAGCAGGTGCTGGCGGTCGGCCCGCTGCTCTCCGGGCTGGCGATGCTGCCCCTCGCGATCGGCATCGCCGCGGGCATCCCGGTCTTCGTCCGCGCGAGCACCCGCGTGGGTCTGCGCTGGACCCTCGTCATCGCGTCGTCCGTCGCCGCGCCCGGCGTCCTGCTCCTGACGACGATCACCGAGGGCGGCTCGTACTGGTGGCAGATCCTCCCCGGGCTCTCGATCATGGGCGTGGGGATGTCGGGCGTGTTCGTGGCCGCGCAGAACCTGGCGCTGCTCGGCGTGGAGCCGGGCGAGGCGGGCGCCGCCAGCGCTGCGTCGCAGGCGGCCTCGCAGGTGGGCGGGGCGCTCGGCCTGGCGCTGCTGACGAACCTGTTCCTGCTGGTCTCCGGGGGAGGGGATGCCGCCGCCGAGCTCGTGCGCGGGTTCTCCGGGGTGTTCGCGGCGTGCGCCGCCGTGATGGCCGCCGCGGCGCTGATCGGGCTGTTCGTGATCCGCCGTCGCGACGCGGCGGTGCCGGTGCTGCAGGGCTGAGCGCCGGCCTGCACCGCAGGGTGCGGCAGGCGCGGGTGGAGGGCGCTGCGGGGCCGGGCTCCGCTCTCCGGCGGCCCGGCCCCGCGGACGGATGCTGCTCGCAGGCGACCCCTCTTCGCAGGCCCCTGCTGGCAGGCCGCTCCTATTCGCAGGCGGCCCAGACCGCCGCGAGCCCCTGGCCGCCGCCGATGCACATGGTCTCGAGGAGGTGGCGGCCGCCGGTGCGCACGAGGTGCCGGGAGCCGGTGGCGAGCATCCGCGCCCCGGTCGCGCCGACCGGGTGGCCGAGCGAGATGCCGGAGCCGAGCGGGTTGGTCCGCTCCCAGTCGTCCTCGGTGAAGCCCCACTCGCGGCTCACTGCGAGGACCTGGGCGGCGAAGGCCTCGTTGAGCTCGATCAGGTCCATGTCGGCGAGCGAGAGGCCGGCGCGCTGGAGGGCCCGCGCCGTCGCGGCGACGGGGGCGATCCCCATCCGCTCCGGCTCGACGCCCGCGCGCGCCCACGAGACCAGCCGGACGAGCGGGCGCAGGCCCAGCTCGGCGGCGCGCTCGGGGGTGGTGACGATACACGCCGCTGCCGCGTCGTTCTGGCCGGAGGCGTTGCCCGCGGTGACGGTGGCCTCTGCGTCGACGTCGCGCCGCACGGGCGAGAGCCGGGCCAGCGCCTCGAGCGTCGTGTCGGCGCGGGGCCCCTCGTCGTGGTCGACGACGGTGACAGCGCCCCGGCTGCCCGGGACGGAGACGGGGACGATCTCCTCGGCGGAGAAGCCCGCCTCCGCCGCCGCGATCGCCCGGCGGTGCGAGCGCAGCGCGAGGGCGTCCTGCTCGTCGCGGGGGATGCGGTACTCGCGGCGGAGGTTCTCCGCCGTCTCGATCATGCCGCCGGGGATCGGGTGGTGGCGCCCGCCGGCAGTCTCGCGGCCGCGGCCGAGCGCGTCACGGAGGAGCAGCCCGTTCGTGCCCGCCACGCCCCACCGGGCGTCGACCGAGTACAGCGGCGCCGAGCTCATGGAGTCGACCCCGCCCGCGAGGCAGAGGTCGCTGACGCCCGTCTGGATCTGCATGGCCGCATCCAGCACGGCCTGGAGCCCGGAGCCGCAGCGCCGGTCGACCTGCGACCCGCCGACCGTCACCGGCAGCCCCGCGTCGAGAGCGGCGACCCGGCCGATCGGCGGCGCCTCGGCCGTCGGGTAGCCCTGGCCGAGGATCACGTCGTCGACGTCCCCGCCGTCGAGCCCGGCCCGCTCGACGATCGCCCGGAGGACGGTCGCGGCGAGCTCCGCCGGTGCGACCGAGCGCAGCGCCCCGCCGAAGCGGCCGATGGGCGTGCGCAGCGGCTCGCAGACCACGACCTCGCGCAGCAGCGTCATCGTGCCGCCTCCGCGAGGGCGACGATCAGCGGTGCCCCGGTCGCGGCCTCGACCTCGGCGACGCTCACTCCGGGGGCGGTCTCGCGCAGGAATAGCCCCTCCTCGGTGACGTCGATCACGGCGAGATCCGTGATGATCCGGTCGACGACCCTCCGCCCGGTGAGCGGGAGGAGGCACTCGGGCACGATCTTGTGCTCGCCCGTCTTCGTCACGTGCTCCATCAGCACGATGACGCGGTCGGCGCCGTGGACGAGGTCCATCGCCCCGCCCATGCCCTTGACCATCCGGCCGGGCACGGCCCAGTTGGCGATGTCGCCGTGCGCCGAGACCTGCATGGCGCCGAGGACGGCGACGTCCACGCGGCCGCTCCGGATCATGGCGAAGCTCTGCGCGGAGTCGAAGTAGGCGGCGCCGGGCTCGACCGTGATCGTCTCCTTGCCCGCGTTGATGAGGGTCGGGTCCTCCTCGCCCTCCCACGGGTAGGGGCCCACTCCCAGCACGCCGTTCTCGGAGTGCAGGGTCACCGTGACTCCGGCGGGGATGTGGTTCGGGATGAGCGTGGGCAGCCCGATGCCGAGGTTGACGTACGCGCCGTCGGTGAGCTCGAGGGCCGCGCGGGCGGCCGTCTCGTCACGGGTGAGCGGTGTCATGCGCGGTCCTCCTCTCGCGAGGCGCGGGGCCTCACGGTGCGCTTCTCGATCGGCAGGTCGGCGGCCTCCTCGGGCGAGAGCTCGACGATGCGGTCGACGTAGATGCCGGGCAGGTGGATGTCGTCGGGGTCGAGCTCGCCCGGCTCGACGAGCTCGTCGACCTCGGCGATCGTGATCCGCCCCGCCATCGCGGCCGGCGGGTTGAAGTTGCGGGCCGACTTCGAGAAGACGAGGTTGCCGTGGCGGTCGCCTCGGGCGGCGCGGACGAGGGCGAAGTCGGTGACGATGGCCTCCTCGAGCACGTACTGCGTCGGCTTCCCGAGCGACTCGAAGACGCGGACCTCCTTGGGGTCGCTGCGCACGAGCACGCTCCCGTCGGCGGCGTACCGCCAGGGGAGCCCGCCCTCGGCGACCATCGTGCCGACGCCGCTCGCGGTGTAGAACGCGGGGATGCCGCTGCCGCCGGCCCGGAGGCGCTCGGCGAGCGTGCCCTGCGGGGTCAGCTCGACCTCGAGCTCGCCGCCGAGGTAGCGCCGCGCGAAGTCCTTGTTCTCGCCGATGTAGGAGGCGGTGACGCGGTCGATCCGGCCCGCGGAGAGCAGCTCGCCGAGTCCCCAGCCGTCGACGCCGCAGTTGTTCGAGACGACCGAGAGCCCGCGCGTGCCCTGCGCGAGCAGTGCGCGGATCAGCACGATCGGCACGCCGACCAGGCCGAAGCCGCCCACGGCGATCGAGGCCCCGTCGGGGATGTCGGCGACGGCCTCCGCCGCGCTCGTCCTGCCCTTGTCCAGCGTCATCGTCGGTCCTCTGCTTCGTCGTCGGTGGTCGTGGCGGCGGCCGGCTCGTCCGGTCCTCCGTCGGCGTCGAGGTCGGCCAGGACCGCCCGGAGCCGCGCGAACGCGGCGTTGGCGGCCGGCAGTCCCGCGTAGAGCGCGGTGTGCAGCAGCACCTCCGCGATCTCGGCGCGGGTGACGCCGTTGCGGAGGGCTCCGCGCAGGTGCATCGGGATCTCGTCCTCGGTGCGGAGGGAGACCAGCGCGGCGAGCGTGATCATGCTGCGCTCGCGGCGGCCGAGCCCGGGCCTCGTCCAGACCTCGCCCCAGGCGTACCGGGTGAGGAACTCCTGGAAGTCGGCGGTCTCGGGAGTGATGCGGGCGGCGGCCGCGTCGACGTGCGCGTCGCCGAGCACCGCCCGCCGGGTCGTGCCGCCGAGGGAGGCGCGGCGGGAGACGATCGCCGCCAGCCGCTCGGGCGCCTCGTAGCCGGGGAGGTGGCCGACGCCGTCGAGCACCTCGACGCGAGCGCCGGGCATCGCCTCGGCCTGCTCCCGGATGCTCGCGAGCGGCAGGGCTGCGTCTAGCCCGCCGGCCACCAGGAGCACGTCGCGGGCGGCGGCGAGGCCCGACGGGTGGGCGAGGGCCTCGCAGCAGAGGGCGTACGACTCGTCGTCGACGTCCACCAGCTCGCCCAGAGCGGCGCCGACGGTGTCCGGGGAGGACCGGACGAACGCGGGCGCGAACCAGCGCTCGGCGCTGAGCGTCACCAGGGAAGCGGTGCCGCTCCGTCGCGCTGTCCCGGCCCGGTCCGCCCAGCCGTCGGGTGTTCCGATGCGCGGCGCCGAGCAGATCGCGGTGACGGAGGCGAGCCGCTCGGGGGCGTCGACCGTGAGCCCGAGGCCGATCGCGCCGCCGAGCGAGATGCCCGCGTAGTGGAAGGCGCCGCCGCCGGCCGCGTCGACGAGGCCGAGGACCGCCTCCGCCAGCTCGGCGATCGAGAACGGCGCGGTCGCGGCGGGGCTCCGGCCGTGGCCGGGGAGGTCGAAGCGGAGGATCCGGAACGAGCGGGCGAGCTCGGGGAGCGCCCCCTCCCAGAGCCGGGTGGTCGTGCCCAGCGAGGGGCCGAGCACGAGCAGGGGCGCGTCGCTGCGGAGGGATGTGGTGGCCGTGGTCAGGCCGGAGAGCACGGGGACGGTCATGGTGCGGTCTCTCCCTCGGGGGCGGCCGCGGAGTCGCGGACCGTGGCGAAGCGGGCGATCGCCGCGTCGATCCAGGCGCCGGTGACGCCCGGCGAGGAGGAGGGCTCGAAGGCCCGGGCGACGCGCTCCTGGAGGGCCTCGTCCGGGCCGAGCAGGCCCGAGACGACGACGCGGAGCGGGCGGCCGGTCGCGGCGCTCTCCCGCGAGGCCCGTCCGAGCAGGGCGAACGCCTCCGCCCGCCCGAGGTGCTCGCCGAGCAGCGTCGCGACGTCCTCGCTGAACACGGAGCCGTCGCCGGAGACGAGGTGCTCGCGCATGGCGTCGGCGCGCACCTCGAGCGAGGCGACCAGATCAGCGGCGCCCGTGACCGCGCCGAGCGCCGCCTCCTGGAGCTGCTGCAGCGGACGCCACTCGGCGTGCCACGCGCCGCTCGGCCGCTGGTCCTCGGCGGCGAGCGCCGCGAAGAGCGAGCCGACGAGCCCGGGGGCCTGGCGAGCGGCAGCGACGACCAGGACGGCGCCGATCGGGTTGCGCTTGTGCGGCATGGCCGAGGAGCCGCCCTCGCCCGCTCCGAGGCTCTCGCCGAGCTCGGCGGTCTCGGTGCGGGCGAGCAGGGTGACGTCGAGGGCCACGGCGCCCGCGGCTCCGGCGGCGAGCCCGAGTGCGGAGGCCAGCTCGACGACGGGGCTGCGGTCGGTGTGCCAGACGGCGGCCGGTGCGCGGAGTCCGAGGCGGTCGGCGTATCCGGCGACCACGCGGAGGGTCCGCTCGACGGCGTCGGCGGGGGAGGTGCGCTCGCCGACGACCGCCACGAGCGCCGCGAGGGTCCCGACCGCTCCGCCGAGCTGCGCGGGCAGGGCGGTCCGGGTGCGCCGGACGGCGGCGAGGGCGGCGGTGACCGCGCCGAGGCGCTCGGCGGAGACGGCTCCGAAGACGGTGGGGGCGGCGTGCTGACCGAGCGTCCGGCCGACCATCGGCGTCGCCCGGTGCCGGTCGGCGAGCGCCGCCAGAGCGTCGCCCAGCCGGACGAGCTCCTCGTCGATCCGCTCGAGGACGGCCGCGGCGCGGACCATCACGGCCGTGTCGACGACGTCCTGGCTGGTCGCGCCCAGGTGGAGCGCGGCGCCGGAGCCGGGGGAGGCCGCCTCGGCGGCGGCGCGGAGGCGCGGCACGAGGGGGATGACCGGGTTGCCGCCCGCTCGGGCCTCCTCGGCGACGGCGTCGAGCTGCGCCAGCACTGCGGAGCGGATCTCCTCGGCGTGCGGAGAGAGGTCGGCGTCGACCACTCCCTCCTGCCGGAGAGCGGCCGCGAGGGCGATCTCGGCGTCGATCATCGCGCCGAGCAGCGCCTCGTCGCCGGTCAGCTCGCGGATCGCGGGCGAGGCCAGCGGGTCGACGAGGCTCCGCCGCTCAGTCATCGAGTCCGCCCGAGAGGTCGAGGAAGACGGTCTCGCCCTCGCCCTGCAGCCGGATGTCGAACCGCACGACGGGCAGACCGGTCGCCGCGCCCTCCTCGACGACGAGCAGGGTGCGCCGGCGGGCCGGGTCGAGCGAGCGGAGCAGCGTGTCCTCGCCCGCGAAGTAGGCGCGGGTCCCGAGGTGGTGGGTGACGCCGCGGGCGAAGACGATGACGACGACGAAGGACGCGCCTCCCTCCGCTGCCCCGGGTCGCAGCGTGGTGAAGGCGTACTCGCCGGCGCGGGTGGTGGCCGTGCGGCCGAATCCCGTGAAGGCGATCCCGTCGCGCAGGAGGCTGCCGCGCTCGCGGGGGATGCGGCCCTCCGCGTCGCGCTGCCAGATCTCGACGACCGCGTCGGGGACGGGCTCGCCCGCGCCGTCGGTGATCGTGCCGCGCAGGCGGATCGCTCCGGGGTGCGTCGCCGCGACGAGCTCCGGCCCGCCGTCGTAGGGCAGCGCGTAGCCGAAGAAGGGGCCGACCGTCTGCGACGGCGTGGGTGCGAGCTCAGGCATCGTCGTCCTCCGCTTCGAGGGGGGTCGACCGCGCCCCGGTGAGCACGACGTCCCAGCGGTAGCCGAGCGAGGACTCGGGCGTGCTCGCCTCGTGGTCGTAGGCGCCGACGAGCCGCTCGCGCGCCGCCGGGTCGGTGATCGACTGCAGGATCGGGTCGAGCGGGAAGAGCGGATCGCCGGGGAAGTACATCTGCGTGATCAGGCGCTGCGTGAACGCTGTGCCGAAGAAGGAGAAGTGGATGTGCGCGGGCCGCCAGGCGTTCCGGTGGTTGCGCCACGGGTAGGCGCCCGGCTTGATCGTCGTGAAGCGGTAGCCGCCGTCCGGCCCGGTGATGAGCCTGCCGACCCCGGTGAAGTTCGGGTCGAGCGGCGCCGGGTGCTGGTCGCGCTTGTGCACGTAGCGGCCCGAGGCGTTCGCCTGCCAGAGCTCGACGAGCTGCCCGGCCACCGGCCGCCCGTCGCCGTCGAGCACACGGCCCGACACGGTGATCCGCTCGCCGAGGGGCTCGCCCGTGTGCTGGATCGTCAGGTCGCTCTCGTACTCGTCGACGTCGGTGTGGCCGAACGCCGGCGAGGTGAGCTCGATCTCCTCCGGATCGGCGCGCACCAGCTCGTGCGTCGGGTGCCGGAGGGCGGTGCTCCGGTACGGCGGGTAGTCGCGGCGGGGGTGCAGCTCGGCGGCGGCGCCGGAGCGGACGCGGTCGCGCGCCTCCTGCTCGATCGCGGCGATCTCGGCCGAGACGGCGGCCTGGCCGAGCGGCTCCGGCGCGCTCACAGCGGCAATCCCGTGTACTGCTCCGCGAGCGAGCGCTGGGCGTGCACCGAGCCGATCACGTAGTCGAGGCGCCCGAGCTGCGCGCGGAAGTCGAACTCGCCGCTCGCCTCGAGGGTCGGCCGGTGCAGCAGCTCGGTCATCCATACCGAGAACTGCTGGACCCGCCACTGGCGGGCGAGGGCGGCCGCCTCGTAGCCCTCCAGCAGCGTCTCGTCGCCCCCGTCGGCCGCGATGAGGCCGCGCACGAGCAGGACGACGTCGGCGATGGCCGAGTTCAGACCCTTGGCTCCGGTCGGCGGGACGATGTGGCCCGCGTCCCCGACGAGGAACAGGCGGCCGTGGGCGAGCCGGGACGAGACGAAGCTCCGCATCGGAGTGATCGACTTCTCGGTGATCGGCCCCTCCTGCAGGGTCCAGCCCTCGACGCCCAGGCGCTCCTGCAGCGCCGCCCAGATGCGCTCGTCCGGCCAGGCCGCGATGTCGTCGTCGGGGTCGACCTGGAGGTAGAGGCGCGAGACCGAGGGGCTGCGCATCGAGTGCATGGCGAAGCCGTCGGGGTGCAGCGCGTAGATGAGCTCGTCGGTCGACGGCGCGACGTCGGCGAGGACGCCGAGCCAGGCGTAGGGGTAGGCGCGGTCGAGCTCGGCGCGCTCGGCCGCCGGGATGCTGGGTCGGCTGATCCCGTGGAAGCCGTCGGCCCCCACGATGTACGCCGCCTCGAGCCGGTGCTCCTCGCCGTCGTGCGTGAAGGTCACAGACGGCCGATCACTCTCGAGGTCGTGCAGCGCCACGTCGGAGACGCCGTAGCGGACGTCCGAGCCCTCGGCCTCGTGCGCGGCGACGAGGTCCTTGACCACCTCCTGCTGGCCGTAGACCGTGACGGTCCGGCCGATCAGCTCGTCGAAGTCGACGTGGTGGCGCCGGCTGACGCCCTGCGCGTCCGGGCCCTGGAGGTAGATGCCGCTGTGCTGCATCCCCTCGCGCGCCAGGCGCTCGCCGAGGCCGAGACCGGTGAGCACGTCGACCGAGCTCTGCTCGAGCACGCCGGCGCGGATGCGCGAGAGGACGTAGTCGCGCGAGCGGTTCTCGAGGACGACGGAGTCGATGCCGGCGCGACGGAGCGCCCAGCTGAGCAGCAGGCCCGCGGGCCCGGCGCCGATGACGGCGACACGTGTGGTGGGAGTGGGCACGGGGTTCCTCGCGACGGTGACAGGGACACCACGATGCTCGGGGCGGGACCGGCCGCGGGGAGCGGGGTTTCCATCCAGTGGAAGGAACGGGGTCGAGCCCGCCTGGGGAGGAGCCTCGCCGGACGCGCTCACGCGACCACCGAGCGCCGGTAGCCGAGCGCCCGGCTCACTCCGGCCGCAGCGGCGCGCACCTCGCGCTCGAGGAGGTCGTCCGGCCGCGGCTCCGAGCCCGTGACCACCGAGAGTGCGGCGACGACGCGGGAGGCGCGGTCGCGGATGGGAGCAGCCACCGAGCTCGTCCCCGCCGTCATCTCCTCGGAGGAGAGCGCGACGCCGCAGTGCCGGATCTCGGCCAGCCGCCGGCGCAGCGCGTCGGGCGAGGTCACCGTGCGCGGGAGGAAGCGCGGGAGGTCGCGGGCGACGTACTCCTCGAGGTCCTCGGCCGGGGCGTGCGCGAGCAGCACCAGTCCGACTCCGGTCGCGTGCAGGGGCAGGCGCGCCCCGACGCTCGAGACGACGGGCACCGCGCGGTGCGCCGACAGCTTCTCGATGTAGAGCGCCTCGGCGCCGTCGAGCACGGCGAGGTGGACGTGCTGGTGGGTGGCCTCGTACAGGTCCTCGAGGAACGGCAGGGCGATCGCGCGGAGGGACCGGGTCGCGGGGACCCGGGTCCCGAGCTCCCACAGGCGCAGGCCCAGCGTGTAGCGGCCGTCGTCGCGGCGCGCGAGCCCGCCCCACTCCACGAGCTCGGCGAGCATCCGGTGCACGGTCGACAGCGGCAGGCCCGTCCGCTGGGCGATCTCCGAGAGGCTGAGCGAGGCCCGCGCCCCGGGCTCGGCGAACACGTCGAGGATGGACAGCAGCCTCGACGCCACCGACACCGGCGCGGTCACGGGCTCAGTCCACGGCCGAGAGGACGAGCGCGGAGCCCTGGCCGCCGCCGCCGCAGATGCCCGCGGCGCCGATCGAGCCGGGTCCGAGCGCAGCGAGCCGGCGGGCGAGGTGGCCGACGATCCGGGCGCCGGACGCGCCGATGGGGTGTCCGAGGGCGATCGCGCCGCCGTGCGGGTTCACCAGGGCGGGGTCCACGCCGAGGTCGGCGGTCGACTGCACGGCCACCGCGGCGAAGGCCTCGTTGATCTCGACCGCGGCGAGGTCCGCGACGCTCCACGGCGTCCGCTCGAGGGCGCGGAGGATCGCCGCGGAGGGCTGCGAGTGCAGGGTGAGCCCGGGGCCGGCGACCGTCGCGGCCGCCTCCACGCGGGCGAGCGGGACGAGGCCGCGGCGTCGCGCCTCCGACTCCTCCATCAGCACGAGGGCGGCGGCGCCGTCGGTGATCTGCGAGGAGTTGCCCGCCGTGATCGTGCCGTCGGCGGCGAACGCGGGGCGGAGGGCGCCGAGCGTCTCGACCGTGCTGTCGGGGCGCACGCCGTCGTCCGCCGACACGAGCGCTCCGTCGCGGCCCTGCGTGGTGAGCGGAGCGATCTCCTCGGCCAGCACGTCGGCCGCGGCCGCCGCCCGGGCGTGCGAGGAGGCGGCGAAGGCGTCCTGCTCGGCGCGGCCGAGGCCGAGCCGTCCGTTCTCCTCCTCGGTCGACGCTCCCATCGAGCGGCGCTCGAACGCGTCGCTCAGGCCGTCGACCTCCATCGTGTCCAGCATCGCCACCTCGCCGAAGCGGCGGCCGCGGCGAGAGCCCGGCCAGACGTGCGGGGCGAGCGACATCGACTCCTGGCCCCCGGCGACCGCGACGTCGACCTCGCCGAGGACGATGCGGCGCGCCGCGTCGGCGACCGCCTCCGCCCCCGAGAGGCAGACGGCGTTCAGCGTCAGGGCCGGGACGTGCAGCGGGACGCCCGCACCCCGGGCGGTCTGCCGCGCCGGGTTCTGGCCGGCGCCGGCCTGCAGCACCTGGCCCATCAGCACGATCTCGACGTCGTCGGGCGAGACGCCCGAGCGCGAGAGGGCCGCGGCGACGGCGTGGGCGCCGAGCTCCGTGGCGGGAAGGGAGGCGAAGCGGCCGAGGTACCGCGCGAACGGGGTCCGGGCGTAGCCGACGACGACGGCGCGGCGGGTGGGCGTGGTGATCATCGGCGATCCTCCGGTCGAGCAGGGCTGCCCTCATCCTCGCCGCGCGGATCGCGCCTGCGAAGACGCGATCGGTGATGCCGCGCTTCGTCCCCGTGGATGCGCTCGAGTGGCGGGCCGGATACGCAGCGTCGGCGCCGATCGGGCCGGCGGCCCCGGAGGAGCCTGCCGGGCCAGGCGCTACCGTGAGGGGGGCGCGCCGACGCGTCCGCGAGAGGAGCCGGACATGAGCCGGACAGCACCCGCTCCGCGCGACCGCACGACAGGGCGGTCGACCGCGTGAGCACCGGCCGGATGAGCCCGCGGCCCGACATGAACCTCCTCGTCGTCCTCGACGCCCTCCTCGCGGAGCGCAGCGTCACCCGGGCGGCCCGCAGCCTCGGGCTGAGCCAGCCCGCGGTCAGCGCCTCGCTCGCCCGCCTGCGGATCCACTTCGACGACGAGATCCTCACCCGGGTGGGCAACACCTACCGGCTGACTCCGCTCGCGATCCGGCTGATCGATCAGACGAGCTCGGCACTGGAGGCGACCCGCGCGGTCTTCTCCACCGCCGCACTGTTCGATCCGGCCACCTCGCCGCGGGAGTTCAGCCTCTACGGCTCCGACTACGCCTTCGCGATCGTCGGCAGCCGCGTCTCGCTCGCCGTGCGCGAGACCGCTCCGCACGTGCGCTTCCGCTTCGCCCTGCACAACCCGGCCATCGTCGAGGACCCGATGAACACCCTCCGCAACGTCGACGGCATGCTCCTGCCGCGCGGCTTCGCGAGCGACCTGCCCTCGATGGACCTCTACGAGGACGACTGGCTCGCCGTGGTCTGGGCGGGCAACGACTCCGTCGGCGACGCGCTGACCCTGGAGGACCTGCACCGGCTGCCGTGGGTGTTCACCTACAAGACCCGCAGCGCCTTCACCGCCGCGTCCCGCCAGCTCGAGACGATCGGCATCGAGCCGCGGGTCGACGTCGTGGTCGAGGGGTTCCTGGCGCTGCCCTATTTCATCGTCGGAACGGACCGGATCGGGATCGTGCAGAAGCGGCTGGCCGACCGGATGCTCGCGTCCGGCGACCTGCGCGTGCTGCCGCTGCCCTTCGAGGCGCTCCGGCTCTCGGGAGCGCTGTGGTGGCACCCGATGCACACCGACGACCCGGGCCACCAGTGGATGCGGCAGCAGTTCCGCCGGCACGGGCGGGTGCTCGAGGAGGAGTGACGGACGTCCCGCCCGATCCGCGGTCGCGTCGGGTCACCGCCGATGACATTACCAGCGCGGCTGGCTTCGGTAATGTTGCCAACCGGCCCCGCTGACGCCTCCGGAACCCTGCGCGGATCAGCCCGCGGAGCGCGCCCGGGCCGCGGGGGACCCCGGTCGGCGCCGGGCCCGCACCAGCGGCGGCACCGGCTGAGCCGCTCCGACCACGGTCGTGATCGTCCCGAGCCGGTCCACGGTCATCGTCACCTCGTCGCCCTCGCGGAGCGGAGGCGGCGTCGGCGTTCCCGCCCGGCCCCACAGCTCCGCCAGGCAGCCAGTGCCCGCCGTGCCCGAGCCGAGCACGTCTCCCGCCGCGAGCCGCGAGTCGCGGGACGCGTAGGCGACCAGCTCGGCGAACGGCCAGCCCATGTCGGCGAGCGTGTCGCGGCCGATCTCGACGCCGTTGACCGAGACGGTCATCGTCAGATCGAGGAACCCCTCCGCGTCGTGCCGCTCCGCCACCTCGTCGGCGGTCGTGATCCACGGGCCGAGCGTGCTGCCGAAGTCCTTGCCCTTGCAGGGCCCCAGGCGCACCTTCATCTCGCGGGCCTGGACGTCGCGGGCCGACCAGTCGTTGAAGACCGCGTAGCCGAAGATCCGCTCGTTCGCGGCGGCTGCGTCGAGCGAGCGCGACGGCCCGGTGCCCCCGATGACGGCCGCGACCTCGAGCTCGAAGTCGAGGCGCTCGGAGGCGGGCGGCACGAGCTCCTCGCCGGTCGCGAGCAGGGTGTGCGGGTTGGTGAAGTAGAAGGTCGGCGCCTCGTACCACTCGGGGACCACGCCCTCGGAGGAGTCGATGCTCCGGACGACGCCCTCCACGTGCTCCTCGAAGGCCACGAAGTCGCGGACGCTCGGCGGGTCCAGCGGAGTCCGCAGGCGCACGGCCGACAGCGGCTCGCCGTCGCCGGAGACCAGCGCGGCGCCGCGGCGCAGCGCCTCCGGGAGACCGCCGCGGACGACGTCGAGCACGGTGAGCCCGTCCGCGAAGGCGATCACGCGGTCGTCGACGACGAGCCCCTCGGCGGAAGCGCCGTCGGACCCGATCCAGCGCGCGAGCCTCATCGCGGCACCGCGGGACCGGAGAGCAGCGCCTCCGCGTTCCCGCCGAGCACCGCCTCGAGCGTCGGCGAGTCGAGCGCTTCCCGCGCCGCCCCGACCGGGTCCTCGACGCCCATGTCGAACGGGTAGTCCGATCCGAGCAGCACCCGGTCGGCTCCGGCGACCTCGACGAGGGCGCGCAGCTGCGAGGGCGAGTGGGTCAGCGAGTCGAACCAGAGGCGGCGCAGGTAGCTGGACGGCGGGTGCTCGCACGAGCGGGCCTCGGGGCGCACGCGCCAGCCGTGGTCGCTCCGGCCGATCGAGGTGGGGAGGTAGCCGCCCGCGTGGGCCGCGACGATCCGCAGGTCCGGGAACCGGTCGAGGACGCCTCCGAAGATCAGGTGCGACAGCGCGATCGCGTTCTCGGCGGGCTGGCCGACGATGTTCGAGAGGTAGTGCTCGTCGATCCGCTCGTCGAGGGTGCAGCCGAAGGGGTGCAGGAACAGCACGGCGCCCGTCTCGGACGCGCGGGCCCAGAACGGGTCGAGCCGCGGATCCGAGACCTCGACGCCGTTCGCGGTGGAGGAGATCTCGACGCCGGCGAGCCCGCGTCCGAGCGCGTCGTCCAGCAGGTCGACGCAGAGCTCCGGGTGCTGCGCGGCGACCAGCCCGAGGCCGCGGAGCCGGGTGGGCGCCTGCGCGACCAGCTCGGCCACGAGGCGGTTCGCCTCCCGCGCCGACCAGTCGGCCAGCGCCGCGTCCGCCCAGGGGTAGTAGTGGGAGGGAGACGGGGAGACGACCTGCACGTCGACTCCGGCCTCGTCCATGTCGGCGAGGCGGCGCTCGAGCACGGTGAGACGGTCGAAGCGGGAGCGGATCATGCCGCCGGAGACGGCGAGCGACTCCGGTCCCTGGCGGCGCGCGTCGAGCGCCTGCGCGGCGGCGATGCCCTCGGGGTCGCGCGCGGCGACCGCGGCCTGGAGACCGGGGAGCAGGACGTGCGCGTGGACGTCGACGACGCTCATGCCGGCTGCCCCACGACGGCGGCGACGCGGCGCATCAGCCCGGGGACGTCGGCTCCGCGGTCGTGCGCGAAGAGCCAGTCGCACAGCTGCACCGAGGCCTCGACGACCTGGCGGGCGCGGTCGAGGCGGCGGGCGGTGAAGGCCTGGAAGACCGACTCGTCGACGGTGTCCGCGGCGAGCAGCAGCTCCGAGAGCACCAGGGCGTCCTCGAGGGCCATCGCGGCGCCCTGGGCGACGGTGGGCGGGCAGGAGTGGGCGGCGTCGCCGATGACCACGACGCGGCCGCGGTTCCACGGCCCGTCGATGAGGTGGCTGGTGAACCAGGTGTAGTTGACCCGGGAGCTGTCGTCGATGCTCTCGCGCACCTCGTCCCAGGGCCCGTGGTACGCCCGGGCGAGCTCCTTCATCGTCGCGACCTGCTCCTCCGCGGAGAGCAGCTGGCGCTCCTGCGCGTCCTCGACGAGGTAGGCGTACATCCGGTCCTCGCTCGTCGGGCAGTAGCCGGCGATGTAGCAGGGGCCGCCGTACACGAGGTCGGTGTGGGTGACCTCGGCGGGGCGCGGCACGAAGGCGCGCCAGATGCCCATGCCGTTGCGCTGCGGGGTCGTCTCGATGCCGATCATCGAGCGGACCGCGGAGTGCAGGCCGTCGGCGCCGATCACGAGGTCGTAGCGGTCGCTGACGCGCTCCCCGCCGACGGTGGAGTGGAGGGTGACGGCGTCGCCGTGGTCGTCGAGCGCGTCCACGCGGGTCGACCACCGGACGCGGGCGCCGAGCTCCTCGGCCCGCGCGAGCAGGATCCGCGCCAGCTCGGGGCGGTACATCCCGATCGTCGCGGGGAATTCCGGGCCGCCGGTCTTCGCGTCCGGGATCAGCGCGACCACCGTGGCCTGCGGATCGGGTGCGCGTAGGCCCAGCACGTCGGCCGGGTAGGAGCGCTCGAGCACCTCGTCCCAGACGCCCAGCCGGGCGAGGGTGCGGCAGGCGTTGCCCTGGATCGTGATGCCCGACCCGGTGTCGGAGAGGCCGTCGCGCGAGTCGAGGAGGTCGACGTCGACCCCTCCCTCGCGCAGGAGGATCGCGGCGGCGAGACCGGCGAAGCCGGCCCCGACGATGCCGACGGAGGAGAGTGCTGGCATGACCGGCTCCTTCAGAGTGGTGGTGCGGAGGCGACGAGCGCCGGGGAGGTGGGGCTACTTCAGGGCGATCGGGTTGACCGGGGCTCCGACGGCGCCCGTGAACGGGATCGGGGCGGCGACGAGGAGGAACTCCCAGACTCCATCCGCGCGGCAGTCGGCCGCGAGTGCGTCGAGGTCCCACATCTCGCCGATGGTGAGGCCCATGTTCGGGATGGCGACCTGGTGCAGCGGCTGGAAGGCCTCGTCGAACTCGTTCGGGCGGACCTCGAAGCCCCAGGTGTCGGTGGCGACCGCCGCGACGTCGCGCTCGCGCAGCCAGCCCGCGGTGGTGAAGGAGAGGCCGGCGCTCGGGCCGCCCGCGTACCCGTTCCAGCCCTCGCGCCTGGCGCGGGCGAGGCGTCCGGTGCGGACGAGCAGCAGGTCGCCCTCGCCGACGCGGGAGCTCGCTCCCTGCGCGGCGATCGTGCGCTCGAGGTCGGCGACGGTGATCGCGTAGCCGTCGGGCAGCTCGCCGCCCTCGCCGATCGCGCTGCCGACGTCGAGGAGCACGCCGCGGCCGTTGAGCAGGGCGCTCACGTGCTCGATCCCGGTCACTGCGTCGCCCTCGCTCGTGACGACCCGGCCGGCGGCGCGGCCGTTCCAGGCCTTCCCGCGGTCGAAGATGTGGCCGAGGCCGTCCCACTGGGTGGAGGCCTGGAGCGGCATGGCGACCACGTCGTCCGCTCCGCCGATGCCGTGCGGGAAGCCCTGGTCGCCGAACTCGGCGTCCAGGCCCGTGTCGAGCATCGTGTGCACGGGGTTCGTGCGGCGGCGCCAGCCGTTCTGCGGTCCCTCGGAGTCGAAGCGCTGCGAGAGGCTGAACGCCGCGCCGCGAGTGACGAGGCGGGCCGCGGCCAGGCGGCGCTCGTCGGTGATGAGGTTCGCGGTGCCGACGCGGTCGTCCTCGCCCCAGCGGCCCCAGTTGCGGTGGGCCTCGGCGGAGCGGCGGACCTCCTCGGCGGGGTCGCTGCGGTCGAGATCCGCCGGGTCGCGGGTCGGCGGGGTCGTCATCGGGGCTGCTCCGCCACGCAGGTGAAGCGCTGCGTGCCGAGACCGGTCACCGAGCCCTCGAGGCGGTCGCCGGCCTTGAGGAAGATCCCGCGCGCCTGGCCGTTGCCGGCCGGGCTGCCCGTGAGCAGCAGGTCGCCGGGGAGGAGGGGGATCGTCTGCGAGGCGGCCGAGATCAGCCGCGGGATGTCGAAGAGGAGGTCGCTCGTGTCGGCGTCCTGCATCGTCTCGCCGTTGAGGTCGAGCCGCAGCTCGAAGGGGGCGTCCGCGAACTCAGAGGCGGGCACGGCGAACGGGCCGGTCGGATTGAAGCCGGGCGAGTTCTTCGCGCGGAACCAGTCGGTGCCGATCTCGGGCATGTCCTTGCGGAAGATCAGGTCGCGGGTGCTCACGTCGTTCACGATCGTGTAGCCCCAGACGTGGTCCATGGCGTCCTCGGGGGAGACGTGGAACGCCTCCGTGCCGATGATCACGGCGAGCTCGAGCTCCCAGTCGTGGCGCTCGCTCGCGGCGGGCAGCACCAGGTCGGAGTCGGCGGCGACCACGGTCTGCGGCAGCCCGATGAAGAAGTAGGGCTCGCCGTGCGCGGCGCGGGCGTCCATCATCGCAGCGGCCTCGGCGCGGACCTGCTCCACGGGACGGGGATCGTCGGGCGAGCGGTGGCCGACGACCAGCCCGATGACGTGGGTGCGGTAGTTGGCGCCGGTCTGCAGCAGCTGGCGCGGAGCCACGGGGGCGAGGAGCTCGACCTCGTCGAGGGCGACGCCCTCCGAGCCGCCGGGGATCGCGCGGACCGCCTGCTCGAGCTCGGCCCAGCGGGCGAAGACCTCGTTCGCGTCCGCGACGCCCAGGGCGGAGAGGTCGACGCGGTGCACGCGTCCCTCCGAGAGGACGCCCAGCGCGGGGCCGTCAGGGGTGCGGAAGCGCACCAGTCCGAATCGGACGAGAGCGTCCTCGGGTCGCAGCGTCATCAGTGACGGTCCTTCCGGTCCAGCGGCGTCGTCACCGCTCCCTCACTCTGACCCCGCTCGGGGTGATCCGCCAGATCGATTCCCCGATGCGGCGCATCCACGGGATCGATGACCGAGGGCATCACCCGAGCTGATGCCGACGATAGGCAAGTGCAGGTTCCCGGATACCTCCGGCGTCGCGAGAGTGGGGAGCGCGGCACGCCGAGGCCGCCCGAGTCCCCGGAAAGGATCAACGATGATCAAGCTGCTCTCCCACCTCTCGTTCGTGACCATCACCGCCCCCGACGTCGAGGCGAGCGTGCGCTTCTATGAGGAGCAGGTCGGCCTCACCGTCGTCGACCGCACCGACGGCGCCGTCTACCTCCGCTGCTGGGGCGACTACTACCGCTACAGCGTCGTGATCGTCGCCGGCGACGAGCCCTCGCTCGAGACCATGGCGTGGCGAACCTCCAGCGCCGAGGCCCTCGAGGAAGCGGCGCGCCGCATCGAGGAGGCCGGCTCCGCGGGCGAGTGGTTCGAGGGCGCCGGCATCGGCCGCGCCTACCGCTTCACCGGCCCCTACGGCCACTCGATGACGCTGCACTGGGACGTCGAGCACTTCCACGCCGAGGGCGACGCCGGCTCGATCTACCCCGACCGCCCCTCGCGCCGCAGCCGCCACCTCGGCGCGCCCCGCCAGCTCGACCACGTCACGATCGCCTCGCGCGACGTCGACGGCTTCGCGAAGTGGTACAACGACGTGCTCGGCTTCCGCATCATGGCGCGCACCGTGCTCGACGAGGCGCCGATCTCGGTCTTCTCGGTGCTGACCACCAACGAGAAGTCGCACGACCTCGGCGTCGTCCTGGACGGCTCCTCGCGCCCCGGCCGCGTCAACCACTACGCCTTCTGGGTCGACCAGCGCGAGGACCTCCTCCAGGCCGCCGACATCCTGATGGAGAACGGCGTGCCGATGGAGTACGGCCCCTCGATCCACGGCATCGGCGAGCAGAACTTCCTCTACTTCCGCGACCCGTCCACGCTCCGCATCGAGATGAACACGGGCGGCTACCGCAACTACGTGCCGGACTGGACGCCGAACACCTGGAAGCCCTCGCTCGGCTCGAACAACTTCTACCGCAACAGCGCCATGCCGATGTCGATGACGGAGTCGTTCCCCCCGGCCGACGGCCCGAGCGCGACCGAGGAGGGCGTGCCGGACGAGATCAAGGACGCGCTGCTCAACCCCTACAAGGTGCAGGGCCGCGGCTGACGCCGTCCCGTCCCACGAGGGCGCCGCAATCCGACCGGGTGCGGCGCCCTCGTTCGTCCCGGCCCGGTGAGCAGCCGCGGCGTCAGCTCGGCGGCGCCGCCGTCGACGCCCGCTCCACCAGCACCGGCGGCACCGGGCGGTCGACGGCGGGCTCCTCGCCGCGCAGCTCCGCGAGCACGACCCCGATCGTGCGGCGGCCGACCTCCGCGAAGTCCTGGCGGATGGTGGTCAGCGGCGGCTGGTAGTGCGCCGCCTCGGGCACGTCGTCGAAGCCGACGACGCTGAGGTCCTCGGGCACGCGCAGTCCCCGCTCGGTGCAGGCGTGCAGGAGCCCGAGGGCCATCTGGTCGTTGCCGGCGAACACCGCGGTCGGCAGAAGCGCGGCTCCGAGGAGGCGGAGGCCGGCGCGGTAGCCGGACTCGGCGCTCCAGTCGCCCTCCACGACGGCGACGGGGTCGAGGCCGGCCGCGCTCATCCCGGCGCCGAAGCCCTCGAGCCGCGCCTGCGCCTCCACCCAGTGCTGCGGACCGGCGAGGTGCGCGATGCGGGTGTGGCCGAGGCCGACGAGGTGCTCGGTCGCCAGTCGTGCTCCGGCCGCCTGGTCGACGAGGAGCAGGGAGTCGGCGCCGCGGTCCGTCGCGCCGAGCGTCACCGAGGGGACGCCGATCGCGAGGCTCTCGATCGCCTCCAGCGCGCGCTCCTGCGGGGCGAGGACCACGATCGCCTCCACCGACTCCCGCTGCAGGTGGGCGAGGCCGTCGGCCAGCGACTCCGCGTCCGGCGCCGCGTTCACGACCGGGACCCGGTAGCCCGCGTCGCGCGCCGCCTGCTCGATCGCGGCCATCGCGGTGGCGGTGCCGTAGAAGCTGTGGCTCTCGGCGGCGAGGATCCCGATCAGGCCGGAGCGGCTCGTCGCCAGGGCGCGGGCGGCGGCGCTGGGGCGGAAGCCGAGGTCCTCGATCGCGGCGAGCACGCGCTCCCGGGTGCGCGGCCGCAGCTGGGGGCTGTCGTTGAGCACGCGCGAGACCGTCTGGTACGACACTCCGGCCCGCACCGCGACGTCGCGGATGGTCGGCGCGCGGTCGAGGGGCATGGCCACACCGTAGCGGTGCGTGCGCCCCCGCCCCCTCCCGCGAGACGCCTCCCGGGTGCGCGTTCGTCGGCGGGTCGCGTACCGGAGCGGCGTCCCGCGGGCGCGGGTCAGGGGCCGCCGAGCCAGTGGTCGATGCGGTGATGGTCGGGGGTGAAGCCGTGGTCGACGCCCCAGAGGACGGCCTGCGTGCGGCTGGTCGCGCCGATCTTGCCGTAGACGCTGCGGATGTAGGACTTCACCGTGTTGGGGCTGAGGTAGGTGAGCGCGGCGACGTCGGCGTTGCTCTTGCCCTGCGTGATGAGCGCGAGGATCTCCGACTCCCGGTCGGTGATGCCCTCGTGGCGGCCCGGCCAGTCGAGGCCCGGTGCGCTGCCCGCCCGCCGCGGAGGATCGCTGACGACGACCTCGCCCGCCGCCACCCGCTCGAGCGCGGCCACCAGCTCCCGCGCCGGCAGGGTCTTGGAGAGGTAGCCGTGGACGCCCTGCTCGAGGGCGTCCGCGATGAGCGTCGGCGCGAAGTTCCAGGTGTAGACGACCACGTGCTCGGCCCGCTCGTTGCGCACGAGCTCCGCGATCTCGTGGTGGTCCGACTCCGGCTGGGCGAACGAGTCGTAGAGGACGACGTCGATCCGGTCGGAGAGGGAGGCGTTCGCGTCGATCTCGGCGACGACCACCCGGTCGCGGTAGTGGTCGAACATGTGCGCGAGGCCCGTGAGGACGACGTCGTAGTCGTCGACGAGCGCGACGGTGAGGGGCGCGCGGCGGGTCATGGTCGGACGCTACCGCACGGCTCGTCGGGGCGAGCACACCCCCAGGGGTGTACCGCCGCCTCCTCCGGGGTGGTTGCGTAGCCACCGGTCCCGCAACCGCGGAACCGACCAGCGGGCCCCCGCCCGCACAACGGAAGGACGACCGCCATGCTCGGTCTCATCATCAGCCTCATCGTCGTCGGACTCATCGCAGGAGCGCTGGCCCGGCTCATCGTCCCCGGGAAGCAGAGCATCAGCATCGGCATGACCATCGTGCTCGGCATCGTCGGCTCGTTCGTCGGCGGCTTCCTCGGGTTCCTGATCTTCCAGCACGACCCGATGGACGGCTTCTTCCAGCCCGCCGGCATCATCGGCTCGATCATCGGAGCGATCATCGTCCTGCTCGTCTACACCCGCTTCGCCGGCCGCTCCGCCGCGCGCCGCTGACCCGCAGCGCACGGCGACAGCGAGGTCGCTGCCGACCCGCGCTCCGCGGGCGTGCAGGCACCACGCTGACCGGCGGCCCCGGCCCGGCTCCCTCCACGGGCCGGGCCGTCGTGCTGTGCGCGGGGTGCCCGGGCGTCGATTGCGGTCTCCGATGCTGCGTCCGCGGGTGCCGACGCTCCGTCCGCAGAGCCCGCGCCGCGTCCTCCGACCTCCGCGGATCGGCGGCGGAGTCCGTGGCTGCCGCGTCGGTGGCTGCCGAGTCCGTTGTCGCAGAGTCCGCAGCCGCGCAGTCCGTCACCGCCCAGCCGCTGCGCACCGGGGTGCGCGATGCTCGGGCGATGCCGCGCGTCGTCCCCGATGCCCTCGTCCCGCTCGCGCTCCGGCTCGCCCGTGCGAACCGCACCTTCGTCAGCGCGGAGGGAGCCCGTCGCCGCATCCGGGAGCGCGCGCTCCGTCCCGCCTCCTTCGGACCGCCGCCCCGCCTCCGGCCCGGCGTGCGCGTCGACGTGGAGCAGGTCGGCTCCTGGCCGGTCTACACGATCCGCCCGCGGGTGATCCGCGGCGGCGTCGTCTACGTCCACGGCGGCGGCTGGGTGAACGAGATCGCGCCCCAGCACTGGTGGCTCGCCGCCCGCATCGCCGACGAGGCCTCCGTCGCGGTGACCCTCCCGATCTACCCGCTCGTGCCCTTCGGCACGGCGCTCGAGGCGCGCGACGGTGTCCGCGCCCTGGTGCTGCGGAGTCTTGAGGGCACGGGGCGACCTGCCTCGCCGGCGACTCTGCGGGCGGCCAGATCGCCCTCTCGACGGCCCTCGCCCTGCGCGACGAGGGGGTGGTCCTGCCGCGCACGACCCTCGTCTCGCCCGCGCTCGACCTCTCCTGGAGCAACCCGCGGATCCCCGAGGTGCAGCCGACCGATCCCTGGCTCGGCACCCCGGGCGGTCGCGTCCTCGCCGAGAGCTGGCGCGGCGCCCTCGACCTGCTCGATCCCGTGGTCAGCCCGCTGTTCGGCGACCTGGCGGGCCTCGGCCCCCTCACCGTCTTCACCGGCACGCGGGACGTCCTCAATCCGGACGCCCATGTGCTGGCCGAGCGGGCGGCGGCCGCCGCGGTCCCGTTCGAGCTCCACGAGGCCGTCGGGCAGGTCCACGTGTACCCGCTCGTGCCCACGCGGGCCGGCCGCGAGGCGCAGCACGACCTGGTCGAGGGGCTCCGCGCGGCGGTCTGACCACCGGCCGGCCCAGGCGTCCGGCAGGCTCCTCTCAGTCCGTCTTCCGTATGGCGGACGGCGCCTCCGCCCGCTCGTCCACGACGTCGAGGCGAGCCAGCGCGTTCGCCGTCCCCCGGCGGCCCCGCGTCGCGACCAGGCCGATCATCGCGGCCGCCGCGAGGATGAAGGCGAGCAGCGACCAGAACCCGCCCTCGACGGCGAGCAGGGTCGACCAGCCGCCCGATCCCGCCGCCCAGCGCACGAGCCGCTGCCAGAGGAGCGGTCGCGGCTCGGGACGCAGGCGCACCACCGTCTCGCCGAGGGTCCGTCCGGACCGCAGCACGATCACCAGCTGGAGCAGCGGAGCGACGAACGGCAGGGCTCCGAGAACCACGTCCCCGGGGCTCGAGCGCGTGTCCACCCCCGCGAGCACGAGGCCGACCCCGGTGATCGAGACGAGCGCGCCCGTGATGAGGCTCAGCGCGAGCACGTCGCAGAACATGCCGAAGGCGCGGCGGCGGATCGTGACCGGGCGGGCCAGCTCCTGCACCGCGCCCTCGGTCCGGCGGGTGAAGAGGAGGAGGACGGGGGAGAGGAGGGTGCCGAGCAGGGCGCCGGCCGTGTTGGCCAGCAGGTCGTCGACGTCGAAGAGCCGGTAGGCGCACGGGTAGAGGAACCAGTCGCCCGTGAGCTGCGTGACCTCGATGAGGAGCGAGACGGCGAAGCCGACGACGGTGCCGCCGATCAGCCCGGCGACGAGGCGCCCGCGCAGAGCGAGGTGGCGGACGAGCATCCCGAGGGGGACGAAGAAGACCACGTTCAGGAGCACCTGCGCGGACGCGGGGTTCGTCAGCAGCGCGCGGGGCCCGTCGATCCCGCCCTCCTTCGCGATGTCCCCGACGAAGGCGAACAGGCGCAGCTGCGGACCCGATCCGGTGCGGCAGGCGGCGGCGACCGTCGCCTCGTCGGGCAGGGGGAGGAGCGTGTAGGTGACGAGGGCGAGCGCGTAGACCACGGCGGCGAAGGCCAGCACCGCGTTGCCGATCCCGAGGACGCCGCGGCGCCGGTACTGCAGGGCGGCCCAGGGAACGAGGCCCACGAGGGCGACGGCGGAGCCGAACAGGAGGGCGAGTACGGCGGAGGTCATGCGTCGACAGTAGGAGAGCGGAGGCCGATCCCCACCGACAGGCGCGTCGGGGATCTCCGCCAGCGCGATTCGTCCCTCCCCAGCGCGGGATCCGGGCGCTCCTCCACGGATCCGAGCGATCCCCGCCCGCCGCCTCCACGCCCTGCTAGCGTTTCCTGGGTCGCGTCCAAGAAACGCGTGCACCCCCGACCCCTCCACGAAAGACGTCATGCCGCTGCGCTCCCGCCTCCTCGCCCTCCCCGCCGCCGTCGCGGCCGCCGCGCTCCTGCTCAGCGGCTGCACCGCCGAGACGCCCGACGCCTCCAGCACCCCCGTCGACGGCGGGACCCTCACCTACGCGTCCGGCGACGCCGAGCCCACCTGCCTCGACCCGCACGTCGGCGGCAACTACCCGCAGGCGCTCCTCGCGACGCAGGTGCTCGAGTCGCTCGTCTCGCGCGACGCCGACGGCACCATCACGCCGTGGCTGGCCGAGTCGTGGACCGTCTCGGACGACGCGCTCAGCTACGACTTCACCCTGCGCGAGGGCGCGACCTTCACCGACGGCACCGCCCTCGATGCGGAGGCGGTCGCCGCGAACATCGCGCACCTGCAGGACCCGGCGACCAAGTCCTCCACCGGCTACCTCGCCGTGGCGAAGGTCGCCTCCGTCACCGCGGTCTCGCCGACCGTGGCCCGCTTCACCCTGACCGCGCCGGACAGCGCGCTGCTCGAGTCGCTCGCGCAGCCGTGGACCGCGATCGAGTCGCCCGCCGGCATCGCCCGCGGCGAGGAGGCCAACTGCGAGGCGCCCGTCGGCACCGGCCCCTTCACCGTCTCGGAGTGGGTCAAGCAGGACCACGTGACCCTCACCCGCAACGAGGCCTACGACGCGTCGACCGGCCCGACCGGGGACGGCCACGAGGGCCCCGCGCACCTGGCGAGCATCACCTGGCGCTTCATCCCCGACTCCGCCACCCGCTACGCGGCGCTGCAGTCGGGCGAGGTCGACGTGCTCGACAACGCCCAGCCCGACACTCTGAAGGCCGCGACCGGAGCCACCGACCTCGTCGAGCTCGACGCGCCCCGGCCCGGCTCGGTCAACCGCCTCGAGCTCAACTCCGGGCAGGCGCCGTTCGACGACGAGTCCGTTCGCGAGGCCTTCGTCCGCGGCGTCGGCGTGAACGACGCGATCGACTCCCTCTTCTTCGGCACCGCCGAGCGCTCCTACTCCCCGCTGTCCAGCCGCGAGGCGACCGCGTACTCCGACCCGTCGCTCTTCGAGGACGCCGGGTCCGACTCCGAGACGGCCGCCGCCGAGGACCTGCTCGAGAAGGCCGGCTGGGTGGACTCGGACGGCGACGGCATCCGCGAGAAGGACGGCACGCCGCTGACGCTGCGATTCCCCGTCAGCACCAACCAGTCGATCCCGGCCGAGCAGTCGCTGTTCGAGCAGATCCAGGCCTCGGCGAAGACCCTCGGCTTCGACGTGCGGATCAGCCTGCTCGACCTGTCGAGCTGGTACACCGCGCTCGCGTCGAACGAGTACGAGCTGGTGAGCGCCCCGTACACGAAGGTCGGACCCGACGTGCTGCGGATCCTCTACTCCTCCTCGGGCATCACCCCCGCGCCGAGCGGCTACTTCGCCAACCACGCGCAGATCGCCGACCCCGCGCTCGACTCGCTGCTCGAGCAGGCGAGCGCCACCACCGACGAGGACGCCCGCGCCGACCTGTACGAGCAGGCCCAGCGGATCGTCCTCGAGGGCTACTGGATCCTGCCGCTCTACGACCAGCAGAACCACTACCTGCACCGGTCGGCCGTCCAGGGCCTCGTCGCCCTCGACACCGTGTCGACCCCCTGGTTCGCCGACGCCTGGGTCTGACCCGGCCCCGGAGAGCCGCCTGCACCGATCGAAGAGCGGACGCACGCCGGTCGAGTAGTCGCCGCGGCGGCGCACCGAGACCCCGGGATCGGGATGGGCGGAGCTCGAGACGCCCGCTCCGCGGGCTGCTCGATCAGCAGGGGTCCGTCCCCCATGCTGGTCGAGTAGCCGCCGTCTGTCGCGCGTCGAGTCCCCGTGCTCCGGAGGGAGCGGACCTCGACGAAGCCCCGCCCCTCCATCGCCCCGACCAGAGAGGACGCCCGCCCGCATGATCCGCCGCGTGCTCCTCCGCCTCGGCGGCGCCCTCGCGGTGCTGTGGGCCGTCGCGACCGCCGTCTTCGTCCTCATCCGCCTCGTCCCCGGCGATCCGGCGCAGGCGATCCTCGGCGGTCCGGGCTCGCAGGCGTCGCCCGAGGCGCTCGCCGCGGTGCGGGAGCAGTACGGCCTCGACCAGCCGCTCCTCGTGCAGTACCTGGTGCAGCTCGGCAGGCTCGCGCGCGGCGACCTCGGCACCTCCTACTCCCTGCGCACTCCCGTCGCGCAGATCCTCGGCGAGCAGCTGCCCGGCACCCTCCTGCTCGCCGTGCTCGCGCTCACCGCCGCATGGATCCTGGCGCTCGCGACCGCCCTCTGGTCGACCCGGGGCGGCCGCCTCGCCGCCGCGGTCGGGTCCGGCCTCGAGCTCACGGCGGCCGCGCTCCCGCACTTCTGGCTGGCGACCGTGCTGATCGCCGTCTTCGCGACCGCGCTGCGCTGGCTGCCCCCGGTCAGCACCGGGTCGCCCGCCGGGCTGGTGCTGCCGACGCTCACCCTCGCGATCCCGCTGGCGGGCTTCCTCGGCCAGGTGATGCGCCGCTCCCTCCTCGACGCGCTGGAGTCGCCGTTCGTGCTCGCCGCTCGGGCGCGCGGCGAGGGCGAGCTCGGCGTCCGCGCCCGCCACGCCCTGCGCCACGCGGTGCTGCCGGGGGTCTCGCTCTCGGGCTGGGCGTTCGGCTACCTGATCGGCGGGGCCGTGGTGGTCGAGACGATCTTCGCGAGGCCGGGGCTCGGCCGGACTCTGCTCGCGGCGGTGACCGTCCGTGACGTGCCGGTCGTGACGGGTGTCGTTCTGGTCACGGCGCTGGCGTACATCGTCGTGACGCTCGCCACCGATCTGCTGACCCGCGTGATCGACCCGCGGCTGGCCCGGCGGGAGGCGGTCGCGTGAGCGAGCTCGAGCTGCGCGCCGCCCGCCCGCTCCGCCGGGGTGCCTCCCGCCTCCGCGCCGGCGAGGTGCTGGCCGCGGTCTTCGTCGTGCTGCTCCTGCTCGCCGCCGTGGCGCCCGGGCTGCTCGCCCCCTCCGATCCGCTCGCCGTCGCCCCGCGCGACGCCTTCACCCCACCGGGTGCCGCGCACCTGCTCGGCACTGACGAGTCCGGTCGCGACGTCCTCAGCCGCCTCATCGCGGGGGCCGGCGCGTCCCTCCTGATCGGCGCCAGCGCCACCGCGATCGGCCTCGTCCTCGGCGCGGTGCTCGGGGTGGTCGCGGCTTTCGGCGGCCGCGTCGTCGACGGCGTGATCGGCCGCGTGCTCGAGGTGCTCTTCGCCTTCCCCGCACTCCTGCTCGCGCTGCTCGTGATCGTGGTCACGGGTCCCGGAGTCGTCCCCGCCACCATCGCGGTCGGCCTCTCGACCGCGCCGGGGTACGCCCGCATCCTGCGCACGCAGCTGCTCGGCATCCGCGACTCCGGCTACGTCGAGGCGGCGCGCGTGCTGGGGCACGGACCCGTCCGCATCCTCGTCCGGCACGTCCTCCCCAACACCTTCGGGCCGCTCGCCGTGCTGGCGACCCTCGGCGTCGGCCAGGCGATCGTCTGGGCCTCGGCCCTCAGCTACCTGGGCCTGGGCGCCGAGCCGCCCGCGCCGGAGTGGGGCGCGATGCTCTCGGCGGGCCGCACCTACCTCGCGAGCGCGTGGTGGCTGACCGTGTTCCCGGGGCTGGCGATCGTGCTGACCACGATCGCGACGACGGTCCTCGGCGGGCGTCTGCGGGGTGCGCGGTGAGCGCGGTCGTCGTCGAGGGGCTCCGGGTCGCCTTCGACGGAGTCGAGGTGGTGCACGGCGTCTCGTTCCGCGTGGAGTCGGGGGAGTGCGTCGCGATCGTCGGCGAGTCCGGGTCGGGCAAGAGCGTCACCGCGCGAGCGCTGCTGGGGCTGAGCGGAGGCGCCGTGACCGGGAGCGTCCGCGTCGGCGGGACCGAGGTGGTCGGAGCGGGCGAGCGGGAGCTGCGGCGGCTGCGCGGCGGATCCGTCGGCTTCGTCCCGCAGGACGCGCTGCTCTCGCTCGACCCGCTGCGCCCGATCGGCCGCGAGATCGGCGACGTGCTCCGCCTCCACGGCCGCCTCCCCGCGGCCGAGCGCGCGCAGCGGACGGTCGAGGCACTGGCGAGCGTCGGCATGCCGGAGCCGGCCGAGCGGATGCGGGAGCGCTCCGGCGATCTCTCCGGCGGGCTCCGCCAGCGCGCCCTCCTCGCGGCGGCCGTGGCGCTCGATCCGCCGCTGCTCGTCGCCGACGAGCCGACCACCGCGCTCGACGTGACCGTCCAGGCCCGCGTGCTCGAGCTCTTCGCCGAGCAGAAGGCGCGCGGCCGGGCGCTCGTCCTGGTCTCGCACGACCTCGCGGTGGTGGCGGGCCTCGCCGACCGCATCCTCGTGCTGGCCGACGGCCGCGTGGTGGAGGAGGGGACCGCGGCCGAGGTGCTGCGTGCGCCCCGCAGCCCCGAGGCCCGCGCGCTCGTGGCCGCCGTCCCCGCCGGGCGCCCGCGCGGCTCCCGGCTCACCGACCCGACCGCACCGGCGACCCCGCCCGAGACTCCCGGCGAGGTCGTGGTCGCGGCCCGCGGACTCGCCGCCCGCTTCCCGCTGCCCGGCGGAGGAGTGAGGGTCGCGGTCGACGACGTCGACCTCCGGCTGCGGCGCGGCGAGACCGTCGGGCTCGTCGGCGAGTCCGGGTCGGGCAAGAGCACGGTGGCCCGGCTCGTGCTGGCGCTGCGGCGTCCGGACGCGGGCGCCGTCGAGCTGTTCGGCGAGCCGTGGTCGGCAGCGACCGAGCGCTCCCGCCGTCCCCGCCGCCCGCGGATCGGCGCCGTCTACCAGGACAGCCTCTCCTCGTTCGACCCGCGCTGGAGCGTCGGCCGCCTCCTCCGCGACGCCGGCGCCGCCTCCGTGCCCGCGCTGCTCGAGAGCGTGGGGCTCGACCCCGCCCTGGAGCGGCGCTCGCCGCGGACCCTCTCCGGCGGTCAGCGCCAGCGCGTCTCGATCGCCCGGGCCCTGGCGACGCGCCCCGACGTGCTGATCTGCGACGAGCCCGTCTCGGCCCTCGACGTGTCGGTGCAGGCGCAGATCCTCGACCTGCTCGACGACCTGCAGCGCCGTCACGGCCTCGCCCTCCTCCTCATCTCGCACGACCTCGGCGTGATCGCGCACATGAGCGATCGCATCGCGGTGATGCGCGAGGGCCGGATCGTCGAGGCGGGGCCGGCCGCGTCGCTCCTCGCCGCACCGCAGGAGGAGTACACGCGCCGCCTGCTCGCCGCCGCCCCGCGCCTCGAGCGCTGAGCCGTCCGCGGCGCGGCCCCCGCGCAAGCCCGCGCCGCGAATCCGCCGCACCTCCACCACCTGTCGGACCTGCGGCGTAGCGTTGCCGAGGTGATGCGCCCGACGACCCAGACCCTCGGCCAGCTCCGTGCCTCCGGGCACGTGCAGAAGAGCCTCCGCACCGAGATCCGCGACAACCTGCTCGACGCCCTGCGCGAGGGCCGCGACCCCTGGCCGGGCCTGCACGGCTTCGCCGAGACGGTCATCCCGCAGGTCGAGCGCGCCGTCATCGCCGGCCACGACATCGTCCTGCTGGGCGAGCGCGGCCAGGGCAAGACCCGCCTCCTGCGCACCCTCGTCGGCCTGCTCGACGAGTGGACGCCCGTCATCGAGGGGTCCGAGCTCGGCGAGCACCCCTACGAGCCGATCACCACGGAGAGCCGCCGCCGAGTGGAGGAGCTGGGCGAGGACCTGCCCGTCGCGTGGAAGCCCCGCGAGGAGCGCTACGTCGAGAAGCTGGCCACCCCCGACACCAGCGTCGCCGACCTCATCGGCGACGTCGACCCGATGAAGGTGGCCGAGGGCCGCAGCCTGGGCGACCCGGAGACCATCCACTTCGGCCTCATCCCGCGCAGCCACCGCGGCATCGTCGCGATCAACGAGCTGCCGGACCTGGCCGAGCGGATCCAGGTCGCCATGCTCAACGTGATGGAGGAGCGCGACATCCAGATCCGCGGCTACGTCCTCCGCCTCCCCCTCGACGTCCTCGTCGTCGCGAGCGCGAACCCGGAGGACTACACGAACCGCGGCCGGATCATCACGCCGCTGAAGGACCGCTTCGGCGCCGAGATCCGCACCCACTACCCGACGGCTCTCGTCGACGAGGTCGCCGTCATCCGGCAGGAGGCGGACCTCGTCGCGACCGTGCCCGACGCGCTCATCGAGATCCTCGCCCGCTTCACGCGGGCCCTGCGCGAGTCGAGCTCCGTCGATCAGCGCAGCGGTGTCAGCGCCCGCTTCGCCATCGCCGGCGCCGAGACGATCGCCGCCGCCGCCCTGCACCGCGCCACCCGCCGCGGCGAGGAGGAGGCGGTCGCCCGCCCCATCGACCTCGAGACCGCCGTCGACGTGCTCGGCGGCAAGATCGAGTTCGAGTCGGGGGAGGAGGGCCGCGAGGACGAGATCCTCGACCACCTGCTCCGTCAGGCCACCGCCGAGACCGTCCGCGCCCACCTGCGCGGCGTCGACCTCGGGCCGCTCGTCGAGGCGGTCGAGGACGGCGCGATGATCACGACCGGCGAGCAGGTGACCGCCCGCGAGTTCCTGGCCGGCCTGCCGCTGCTGGGCGAGGCCCGCGTGTACGACGAGGTCGCCGAGCGCCTCGACGCCGTGGGGGAGGGGCGCCGCGCCGGAGCGGTCGAGCTCGCCCTCGAGGGCCTCTACCTGTCGCGCAAGCTGAGCAAGGAGACGGGCGGGGGCGAGGCCGTCTATGGCTGATGCTCCGCGCGGCAACCGGCGGCTGAAGCGCGACGCGCGCTACGCGAAGTACGACGGGGGACCCGATCCGCTCGCTCCTCCGGTCGACCTGAAGGAGGCCCTCGACGCGATCGGCGAGGACGTGATGGGCGGCACCTCGCCCGAGCGCGCCCTGCGCGAGTTCCTCCGCCGTGGCACCCGCGACCGCGAGGGCCTGGACGACCTGGCCGCCCGCGTCGCCGAGCGGCGTCGCGAGCTCACGCAGAGGAACAACCTCGAGGGCACGCTCCGCGAGATCCGCGAGCTCCTCGACAAGGCCGTCCTCGCCGAGCGCAAGCAGCTCGCCCGCGACACGCAGATGGACGACGGCGACCGCGCGCTCGCAGAGATCCAGCTCGACAGCCTCCCGCCCTCGCCGGCCGCGGCCGTCTCGGAGCTCCGCGACTACCGCTGGCAGAGCCCCGAGGCGCGCGCCGACTTCGAGCGGATCCGCGAGCTCCTGGGCCGCGAGATGCTCGATCAGCGCTTCGAGGGGATGAAGCAGGCCCTCGAGAACGCGAGCGACGAGGACCGCGCCGCGATCGACGCGATGCTCCGCGACCTGAACGAGCTGCTCGAGGCGCACGCGCGCGGGGAGGACACCCCCGAGCAGTTCGACGCCTTCATGGAGCAGCACGGCGAGTACTTCCCCGAGGGCCCGGAATCGGTGGACGAGCTGATCGACGCGCTCGCCGCCCGCGCGGCGGCGGCCCAGCGGATGCGCAACTCGATGACCGCCGAGCAGCGCGCCGAGCTCGACGCCCTCGCCCAGGAGGCCTTCGGCACGCCGGAGCTCATGCAGTCCCTCGGCCGCCTCGACGAGACCCTGCGGGGGCTCCGTCCCGGCGAGGACTGGGGCGGCTCCGAGCGGATGGACGGCGAGCAGGGGCTCGGCCTCGGCGACGGGACGGGCGTGTTCCAGGAGCTGGCCGACCTCGACGCCCTCGCCGACCAGCTCGCGCAGACGGACCGCTCCTCCCTCGACGACCTCGACCTCGACCTGCTGGCGAAGCGCCTCGGCGAGGACGCCTCCGTCGACGCGCAGACGCTGAAGCGCCTGGAGCGGGCCCTGCGCGACTCCGGGACCCTGCGCCGCGGCTCCGACGGCCGCCTCGCCCTCAGCCCGAAGGCCATGCGCCAGCTCGGGAAGGCGCTCCTGCGCGACATAGCCGAGACCGTCTCCGGCCGTCAGGGCGCCCGCGACGTCCGGCGTGCGGGCGCGGCGGGCGAGCGCTCCGGAGCGACGCGCTCGTGGGAGTTCGGCGACACCGAGGCCTGGGACATCCCCCGCACGGTGACCAACGCCCTCACCCGCAGCGCCGGCGAGGGCCGGCCGGTCGGCTCGGGGGTGCGCATCCGGATCGACGACGTCGAGGTGCAGGAGACGGAGGCGCGCACGCAGGCCTGTGTCGCGCTCCTCGTCGACACGTCGTTCTCGATGGCGATGGACGGCCGCTGGGTGCCGATGAAGCGCACCGCCCTCGCCCTGCACACCCTGATCAGCAGCCGGTTCCGCGGAGACGCGCTGCAGCTCGTCGCCTTCGGCCGCCGCGCCGAGGTGATGGACGTCGAGCAGCTGGTGGGCCTGGACGCGGAGTGGGACAAGGGCACGAACCTGCACCACGCGCTGCTGCTGGCCAACCGGCACTTCCGCAAGCACCCGAACGCGCAGCCGGTGCTGCTCATCGTCACCGACGGCGAGCCGACCGCGCACCTCGAGCCCGACGGCGGCGTCTTCTTCGACTACCCGCCGGACCCGCTGACGGTCGCCGTCTCGGTCCGCGAGCTCGACGCGTCGCTCCGCCTCGGCGCGCACACCACGTTCTTCCGCCTGGGCGACGACCCGGGCCTCGCGCGCTTCATCGACTCGCTCGCCCGCCGGGTCGGCGGCTCGGTGGTGAACCCGGAGGCGGAGGACCTGGGCGCGGCCGTCGTCTCCTCCTACCTCGGCGCTCGCGGCGCGGGTCCGGGAGGCGGCGGAACGACGCCCGGTGAGGAGCTGTTCGGCCGCGGCTGGAGCTTCTGAGCCGCTCACGATGCAGGAGGGATCCGCTCCCGCGCCTGGGGATCAGCGCGTCTCCGCCGCCCCGGAGGCGTTCGCCCTGAGTTCTGAACGCGCCCGGCTCAGAACAGCGGCCAGGGCACCGCGGGCATCCCGCCCCGCGGGCCCGGGAAGCGGCCGAAGGAGCCGAGCCGCTCGCAGCGCTTCGCGAACGCGGCGACCTCGTCCTCGGTGAGCAGCTCCGAGAGCGCCTCGCCGAGCGGTCCGTCGATCTGCGCGCGCAGGAGCGCCAGCGCCGTCAGCTCCTCCTCGAGCAGCGGTTCGCCGATCCAGCCCCAGAGGACCGTGCGCAGCTTGTGCTCGGAGTGGAAGGTGAGGCCGTGGTCTACCCCGTAGCGGTGGCCGTCGGGCAGCGCGAGCACGTGCCCGCCCTTCCGGTCCGCGTTGTTGGCGACCACGTCGAACACGGCCATCCGGCGCAGCGCCGTCGAGTCCTCGTGCACGAGGGAGATGTCGCGGTCCTCCTCGTCGCTGCCGTCGAGGACGTGCCGCCATCCGTCGGGCACGGCGTCGGCGGGCACCAGGTCGACCGCGTCCTGGTCCGGATCGATGTCCTGCCAGAGCTGGACCATGCCCGGCCCGAGCGGACCGTCGCGGAGCCACGTGCGCGGCACCACGTTCCAGCCGAGCGCCTCCGAGACGAGGTACGCGGCGACCTCGCGGCCCGCGAGCACGCCGTCCGGGAAGTCCCACAGCGGCTTCTCGCCCGAGATCGGCTTGTAGACGACGGACGTCTCGCCGAGCTGCGCGAGGAACGTCGCGTTCGAGGCGATCGTGATCCGGCCGGCCAGCTCCAGCTCGCCGTCGAGCCCGCCCGGGTCGCTCATGCGAGCGGGCAGTCGTGCCCGTCGGGATCCATCGGCTCGCCGCAGCGGGGGCAGAGCGGACGTCCGGCGCCGACGACCTCGAGGGTGCGCTTCGCGAAGGCGCGCGCCGTGCCGACCGGGATCTTCACCTGCAGCATCTCGGTGGGCTCGGGCTCCTCCTCGGAGTCGTCCTCCGCCTCGGTCAGCGGGTAGGCCTCGATCACGATCTGCGCGGTGGATGGGTCCCAGCCGAGGCTGAGCCCGCCGACGCGGAACTCGGGCTCCACGGGCTGGTCGAGCGGGTCGTTGTCGACGAGCTCCGGGGGAGTGCCGGCGGGGACGCTGACCGGGTTGCCCTGGGCGGTCATCAGCTGGTCGAGGATCTCGTCGATCTTCTCGGCGAGGAGGGCCGACTGCTGCTTCTCGAGGCCGACGCTGACCACGCGGGGCCCGGTCTTGGCCTGGAGGTAGAAGGAGCGCGAGCCGGGTGAGCCGACGGTCCCCACGACGACGCGATCGGGCCAGTCGAATCCGTGCACGATCGGAGGCATGCCCCCAGTCTACGAGCGCCCGCCTCCGCAGTGGCTGCGCGCGTCGGGCTCGGGCGGCCTGCTGATCGAGCAGCCGTCTCTTCTGCTGACCGAGCCCCCCGCGGAGCGGACGCATCGAGATCCGCCGCCGCCGAGCACCCGCATCCCTGCCGCTCGATCGAGCCCTGAAGCGGCCCTCCCGAACCCGCGCCTACTCGTGCCCCGCCCCGCCACCCACGGCGGCGTCCGCCACGGGGGCCGCCTTCCGCAGCCAGCCCAGGTCCCCGGCGTCCGTGTTCATCGCGACGACCTCGGGCCGCCCCGCGCCGTAGCGGATGATCGACACCGACGCCGGTCCGACGCTGAGCCTCTGGAACAGGTCGAGGTGCATGCCGAGCGCGTCCGCGAGGATCGCCTTGATCGTGTCTCCGTGGCTGACCGCCGCCCACACCGCGCCGGCCCCGTGCTCCTCCGCCACCGCCGCGTCGTGCCGGCGGATCGCGGACACGGCCCGGGCCTGCATCGCGAGCATCCCCTCGCCGCCGGGGAAGACCACCGCGGAGGGCTGGTTCTGCACCGTCGCCCAGAGCGGCTCCGTCGCGAGATCCCGCAGCGAGCGCCCCGACCAGTCGCCGTAGTCGCACTCGGTGATGCCCTTGTCGATCACGGTCGCCGGCGATCCCGTCTGCCGCTCGAGGACGAAGCGCGTGGTCTGCCGGCACCGCTCGAGCGGGCTCGACACCACGGTCGCGAGCTCGACCGCCGCCAGCCGCTCCCCGGTGCGCGCCGCCTGCGTGCGTCCGACGTCGTCGAGCCGCACTCCGGCGGTGCGTCCGGCGAGGATCCCCGCGGTGTTCGCGGTGGTGCGTCCGTGCCGGACGAGGAGGAGCGTGGGCATGGGGCCAGCGTAGGCGGCCGTGCTCCCGCCCCGCCCCGTCGAGGGGCCGGGGCCGCGCGACTCCATCGCGGGACGGATGCCCCGGCCGCAGCGCCTGCCTAGGGTGGAGGAGCGGCCGCCCACCGCGGCCCGGAAGGGACACACATGGACGGGACGACGCCCCGCGGCATTCCCCAGGACGGCACGGACACCGAGAGCCCCGCCGCGCGCACCGCCGCCGACGGCACCGCTGCCGAGCACACCGACTCCGCGCTCACCGACTCCGCGACCCCCGCATGGGCCGCCCCCGAGGCCTCCGGCCGCCACGGCGAGGTCGCCCTGCGGATCCGCGGCCTCCGCAAGCGCTTCGGCGACAAGGAGGCCGTGAAGGACATCGACCTCGACGTCCCCGCCGGCTCCTTCTTCGGGCTCGTCGGCCCCAACGGCGCGGGCAAGACGACGACCCTCTCGATGGCCACGGCCCTGCTCCGCCCCGACAGCGGCGTCGTCACGATCCACGAGGTCGACGTCTGGAAGGACACCCTCGAGGCGAAGCGGCTGATCGGCGTCCTCGCCGACGGCGTCAAGCTGTTCGACCGCCTCACCGGTCTCCAGCTCGTCACCTACTACGGCCTGCTCTGCGGGCTCGAGCGCTCCGTTGTCGTCGAGCGGACCGACGACCTCCTCGCCCTGCTCGGCCTCGATCCGGCCGACCGCACGCTCGTCGTGGACTACTCCGCGGGCATGACCAAGAAGATCGCGCTCGCCTGCGCGCTCGTGCGCGCCCCGCGCCTCCTGGTGCTCGACGAGCCGTTCGAGTCGGTCGACCCGGTCTCGGCGGCGAACATCCGCGACATCCTGACCGGCTTCGTCGCATCGGGCGGCACCGTCATCGTGTCGTCCCACTCCATGGACCTCGTCGAGCGGATGTGCGACCGGGTCGCCGTCATCGCCGACGGCCGCGTGCTCGCCTCCGGCACCCTCGAGGAGGTCCGCGCCGGCTCCAGCCTCGAGGAGCGCTTCGTCGAGCTGGTCGGCGGCCGCACCCACCAGGAGGGACCGGCATGGTTGCGCATCTCCTGAGGCTGCGGCTGCTCCTGCTCCGCAACTCGCTGACGCGGAACGTGTGGCAGCTGATCGGCGTGATCCTCGGCGGTCTCTACGCGATCGCAGTGCTCGGCCTGGTCGCGGCCGGCCTGGTCGCGCTCGGAGGCACGGACCCGGCGTTCGCGAACGTCGCGATCGTCCTCGGCGGATCCGCTCTGATCCTCGGCTGGGTGCTCGGGCCGATCTTCCTGTCCGGCTCCGACCAGAGCCTCGACCTGCCCACCCTCGCGACGTTCCCGATCCCGCTGCGGACCCTCCTCCTCGGGCTCGCCGCCGCGGGCCTCGCGGGCATCCCCGGCGTGGTGACCACGCTCGGGGCGCTCGCCTCCGCCGCCGCCTGGTGGAGCCGTCCGATCGGCATCCTGCCCGGCCTCGTCGCCGCGGTGATCGGCGTCGCGACCTGCGTGGTCGCGTCCCGCCTGATCGGCGCGCTCACCACGGGCCTGGGCTCGAGCCGCCGCTACCGCGAGGTGATCGGCGGCGTCGTGCTCGTCGTCGTCATCCTGCTCGGACCTCTCTTCTTCGGCCTGACCAACGTGATCCGCGACGGCCTGGACGTCCTGCCCGTGATCGCGGGCGCCCTCGGCTGGTCGCCGCTCGGCGCGATCTGGGCCGTCCCCGGATCCGTCGTCGCGGGCGACTGGGTCGCGGCGATCGCGCGCCTGCTGATCGGGCTCGCGACGCTGGCCGTCCTCGTCTGGGCGTGGGCCCGGGCGCTGCGGCACGCGCTCGCGGAGCCCGCCGCGTCCGGCGCGCACTCCGCCTCCGGATCCGCGGGCCTCGGCCTGTTCGGGCGCTTCCCCGGCACCCCGACCGGCGCCGTCGCCGCGCGTGCCCTCGGCTACTGGTGGCGCGACCCGCGCTACAGCCGCGGGCTCCTCGTCATCCCCGCCGTCGTCGTCCTCGCGGTCTTCTACTCCGCGATCGGCAGCGGGGGCGACACCTTCGTGCTGCTCTCGGCCGTGCTCGTCGGCCTGATCTTCGGCGTGACCCTCTGCGCCGACGTGTCGTACGACGGCACCGCCTGGGCGGCGCACGTCAGCTCCGGAGTGACGGGGTCGGCCGACCGCGCCGGTCGCGTCGTCGCCGCCGCGATCATCGGCGTCCCTGCGGTGGTCGTCGTGGCGGTGGGCACCGCGCTGTACGCGGGACGCGCCGACGCGATCCCGGCCGTGCTGGGCATGGCGCTGGCCCTCGTTCTCAGCGGGTTCGGAGTGTCGAGCGTCGCCTCGTCGCTCGTCGTCTACCCCGTGCCCGGGCCGGGGGACAGCCCGCTGAAGACGCCGCCGGGCTCCGGGATGATCTCGAGCGTCGTGATGCTGGGGAGCATGGCCGCGACCGGTCTGCTGGCGCTCCCGTCGATCGTCCTCGGCGCGATCTCGCTCATCGGCGGCGACCCGGCCTTCGGCCTGATCGGACTGGCGGCCGCCCTCGTGCTGGGCACCGTCTTCGCGCTGGTCGGCATCCGCGTCGGCGGTCGGATCGTCGACCGCCGAGCGCCGGAGCTGTTCGCCGCCCTCGTGACGATCGGCTGACGCGGGTGGCGGGGCGCGGGGCCGGCGGTGCCCGCCCGCTCCCCGTCTCCGCCCCGCTCCTCGCCCCCGCGAGTGCGCGAAAGTTGTCGCACTCGAGCTCGAGTGCGACGACTCCTGCACACTCGCGGGAGCCGACGAGGATCGCGCGCACCCGCGAGTGGCCGCGCGCCCGCGAAGGCCCGCACACGGGAGCCGCGGCAGAATGTGGACATGCGCAGCCTCGAAGTCCTCCTCGATCCGGAGTCGGAGGCTCGCGTCCGCAGCCAGTGGGAGGCGCTCGAGGCGGCCGGCATCCCGAGCCTCGCGCTGCACACGTCCGCCAGCAACCGCCCGCACCTCACCCTGGTCGCCGGGCCCGAGCTGACCGCCCCGGAGCCGGGCGCGCTCGGTCCGCTGCCGGCGACGGCCGACCTGGGCGCCGTCCTCCTCTTCCCGCACGCCGGGCGCTTCGTCCTCGCCTGGGGAGTGGTCCGCTCGCCCGCCCTCGACGCGCTGCACGACCGGGCCACGCGCCTCGTGCCGGGCGGCGTCGACACCTCGCTGCCGGACGCCTGGACGCCGCACATCAGCGTCTCGCGCCGCCTCCGCGCCGAGCAGCTCGGCGGCGCCGTCCCCCTCCTCGGCGAGCCGTTCACCGTCGGCCTCGCGGGCGTCCGCTTCTGGGACGGCGACACCCGAGCCCTCACCGACCTCTGATCCGGGCGCCGCAGAAGCCCCCCGACGCTCCTTGCAGCCGCCTCCCCAGCTCCCTCCCTGCAGCCCTTCTCCACAGTTCCCCGGACCCCCGGGGCGGCGTCGGAGGCGGCGGGTAGAGTTCCCCGGGTGACAGAGCCCACCGCGACATCCCTCCCCGCCCCGCCGCTCGCCGACCCCTCGGCGGAGTCCCGCGGCGGCGTCCGGAGCGACGCGGCGAGCGGCGCCCCGGGATCCGGATCCTCCGAGGCGCAGGCGATCCTCGAGAAGGTCTTCGGCTACGGCTCCTTCCGCGGCGAGCAGCAGGCCATCGTCGAGCAGGTCATCGGAGGCGGCGACGCCGTCGTCCTGATGCCCACCGGCGGCGGCAAGTCGCTCTGCTACCAGATCCCTGCCATCGTGCGCCCCGGCACCGGCGTGGTCGTGTCCCCGCTCATCGCGCTGATGCAGGACCAGGTCGACGCCCTCCGCGCGAACGGCGTCCGCGCCGAGTTCCTCAACTCCACCCAGGACGCGGGCGAGCGCAGCCGCGTCGAGCGCGCCTACCTCGACGGCGAGCTCGACCTGCTCTACGTCGCCCCGGAGCGCCTGGGCAACGAGGGCATGAAGCAGTTCCTCGCCCGCGGCCGGATCGCCCTCTTCGCGATCGACGAGGCCCACTGCGTCAGCCAGTGGGGCCACGACTTCCGCCCCGACTACCTCGCACTGGGCGAGCTCGCCGAGCGCTGGCCCGACGTCCCGCGCATCGCCCTCACCGCGACCGCCACCGAGGCGACGCACCGCGAGATCACGTCGCGCCTGCACCTCGGCGCCGCCCGCCACTTCGTCTCGAGCTTCGACCGCCCGAACATCCAGTACCGGATCGTCAACAAGGTCGAGCCGCGCAAGCAGCTGATCGACTTCCTGCGGCGCGAGCACGCGCACGACGCGGGCATCGTCTACGCCCTCTCCCGCAAGAGCGTCGAGGCGACGGCCGAGGCGCTGCGATCGGCGGGCTTCGACGCCGTCGCGTACCACGCGGGACTCGACTCGCGGGTGCGCGCCGCCGCCCAGTCGCGGTTCCTCCGCGAGGAGGGCGTCATCGTCTGCGCGACCATCGCCTTCGGCATGGGGATCGACAAGCCGGACGTGCGGTTCGTCGCGCACATCGACCTGCCCAAGTCGGTCGAGGGCTACTACCAGGAGACGGGTCGCGCCGGCCGCGACGGACTGCCGTCCACCGCCTGGCTCGCCTACGGCCTGCAGGACGTGGTGCAGCAGCGCCGGATGATCGACGAGTCGCCGGGAGACCTGGCGCACCGTCGGCGGATGTCCGCGCACCTGGACGCGATGCTCGCGCTCTCCGAGACGGTCCAGTGCCGCCGCGTGAACCTGCTCGCCTACTTCGGCCAGGAGAGCACCGCCTGCGGCAACTGCGACACCTGCCTCGAGCCGCCCGCCTCCTGGGACGGCACGGTCGCGGCGCAGAAGTTCCTGTCGACGGTCGTCCGCCTCAAGCGGGAGCGCAACCAGCAGTTCGGCGCCGGTCACATCATCGACGTCCTCCGCGGCAAGTCCACGCCGCGCACCACCCAGCACCAGCACGACGGCCTCGCCACCTGGGGCATCGGCGCCGAGCTCAGCGACACCCAGTGGCGCGGAGTCGCCCGCCAGCTCCTCGCGCAGGGCCTTCTCGGCGTGAACGACGACGGCTTCGGCACGCTCGTGCTCACGCCCGCGTCCGGCTCCGTCCTCAGCGGCGAGCGGAAGGTCGAGCTGCGGCAGGAGCCGGAGAAGCCGGCCCGCTCCAGCGGATCCTCCCGCTCCGGACGGTCCACCGTGGCCGAGCTGTCGGGCGAGGCTCAGCCGCTGTTCGAGCGGCTCCGGGAGTGGCGCGCCGCGCAGGCCCGCGCGCAGGCGGTCCCGGCCTACATCGTCTTCAACGACGCGACCCTCCGCGAGATCGCGACCGCCGAGCCGGCGACGATGGACGCGCTCAGCATCATCGGCGGCGTCGGCCAGAAGAAGCTGCTCACCTACGGCGAGGCCGTGCTCGCCGTCGTCGCGGGGGAGAGCCCCGAGATCGCCGTCCCGGAACCCGGTGAGGAGGCTCCCGCTCCCCGCCGCGCGCCGGCCGCCCGTGGCGGGTCGTCCCGCTCGCAAGGGGCGAAGCCCTCGTTCGGCCGCGAGTCGTCCGGTCCGCCCGTGTCCGCCGCGCAGCCGCCGGAGGACGACTGGGTGCCGCCGGACGAGCCCGACTGGGAGCCCGGCTGGGACAGCTACTGATCCGTCGCTGAGGCGCGCGGTTCACCACACGCGACGGAGGCGGGCGCCGGCGCGGGCGATCGCGTTCCGGCGTCCGCGTCGGCGATCGTGCCCATCTCGTCAGCGACGCGAGCGTCCTCGGTCCGAGGCGCCGGCGAGCGCCCTCAGCCGCCCGCGCCCGTCGACGCCATCCACCCGCCGAGCAGCGTGCAGCAGAACGACGCCGCGAGACCCGCCACCGGCACCCAGAACGCGATGCGCCGCCGCACCAGCAGCACGATCGAGACGACCAGCGCCGCGAGGAACGGCACCCACACTCCTCCTGCGGCGAGGACCATCCCGCCCTCGATCAGGCCGATATCGCAGGCGTTCGATCCGCCGCACGAGTCGCTGGCCATCGCGAAGAACAGCCCGAAGAACGACAGCAGCAGCGTCACCGCGGAGGCCACGAGGATCAGCACGATCGTCAGCACCAGGTCCCAGACGCGGACCGGGCGCCGATGCGGCACCCCGGATCCCGGCGCGGCCGGAGGCGCGGGAGGCGCGGCCGCGACGTCCACGGGCGGCGCACCCGGAGTCCGGGGAGGCGCTGCCGCGACGTCCGCGGGCGGCCCGGCCGCCGGGTGTCGGGCGGGCGGAGGGGGAGGCAGCGGCGGCTCGCTCATGCCGAGAGACTAGCGAGGCGGCCTCCGGTGCGGCGTCGCTCCTCTGCTGGGATCCGCAGGGACAGTCCGTTCAGCACACGGACGAGCCGCCCCCTCCTCCGCTCCCGTCGGCAGGGACAGCCCGTCCAGCGCACAGACGAGGCGCCCCGCCCCCGCCTGGTCGGTTCCGACAACGCGCTTCCGCCTCCGCCTGGCGCCGTTTGTGCCCGGGCGACGGAACGTTTCCGCCGCGCCGCCGAGCGACCTACCGTGCGAGGACCGCCTCCGCTGCCGCGCCCGTCGGCGCACGACGCACCGGGAGCGGCCCGAACCGCAGACGGTCGAAGGGACACGAACACCATGGTCAGCACCGCTCCCCACCCCCGCTCCGCCGCCGACGCCGCCGACCGGGCGGCCACCGGACGCACGCGGGCCCGGCGCTCCCGCTCGGGCTCCATCGCGCCCACGCCGCCGGTGGACTCCCTCGGCTCCGAGGTCGATGCGCGCCTGGACGAGGACGGCGCCCCCGCCGTCGACGTCGCCGCCCTCGGCGAGACCCTCCTCGGCGCCTGGCGCGAGCAGCGCCTCGCCAGCCGCGCTCTGACCGCCCGCCCCGAGCTGCACCGCACCGACGGCCTCCCGATGAAGGAGCACCGCCTCCGCGTCTCGGAGCAGATGCGCGTGCTCGCGGCCGAGGGCGGCGTGCACCGCGCCTTCCCGGTCGACCTCGGCGGCGAGGCCGACCACGGTGGCAACATCGCCGGCTTCGAGGAGCTGGTCACCGCCGACCCCTCCCTGCAGATCAAGTCCGGCGTGCAGTGGGGGCTCTTCGGCGCCGCGGTCCTGCACCTGGGCACCCGCCCGCACCACGAGAAGTGGCTGCCGGGGATCATGAGCCTCGAGATCCCGGGCGCCTTCGCGATGACCGAGACCGGGCACGGATCCGACGTCGCGTCGATCGCCACGACCGCCACCTACGAGGACGGCGAGTTCGTGCTGCGGACGCCGTTCCGCGCGGCCTGGAAGGACTACCTCGGCAACGCGGCGGTGGACGGGCGCGCGGCGGTCGTCTTCGCGCAGCTGGTCACCCTCGGGGTGAACCACGGCGTCCACGCCTTCTTCGTCCCGATCCGCGACGAGCAGGGCGCGTTCCTGCCCGGCGTCGGCGGGGAGGACGACGGCCTCAAGGGCGGTCTGAACGGGATCGACAACGGCCGCCTCCACTTCGACGGCGTCCGCGTCCCGCGCGAGAACCTGCTGAACCGCTACGGCGACGTCGCCGCCGACGGCACCTACTCCTCGCCGATCGCGAGCCCGGGCCGCCGATTCTTCACCATGCTCGGCACGCTCGTGCAGGGCCGCGTCTCGCTCGACGGAGCCTCGGTCGCTGCGGCGAAGATCGCGTTGACGGTCGCCGTCACCTACGGCGATCAGCGCCGCCAGTTCACCGGCGGGGGCGAGCGGGAGGAGGTGCTGCTCGACTACCAGCGGCACCAGCGTCGCCTCCTGCCGCGCCTGGCCACCACCTACGCCGCCGCCTTCGCGCACGAGAAGCTGCTGACGGCGTTCGACGAGGTCTTCTCCGGCGCGAACGACACCGAGCAGTCGCGGCAGGACCTCGAGACCCTCGCCGCGGGACTGAAGGCGCTCTCGACCTGGCACGCTCTCGACACGCTGCAGGAGGCGCGCGAGGCCTGCGGAGGCGCGGGCTTCCTCGCGGAGAACCGGCTCACGCAGCTGCGCGCCGACCTCGACGTGTACGCGACCTTCGAGGGCGACAACACCGTGCTCCTCCAACTGGTCGCCAAGCGCCTGCTGACCGACGTCGGACGCCGCTTCAAGGGCGCCCAGCCCGCGGAGCTCGCGCGGTACGCCGCCTCGCAGGTCGCGGGGGCGACCGTCGACAACTCGGGTCTGCGCCGTCTGGCCCAGGTCGTCGCCGATCGCGGATCGACGGCCCGCTCGGTCGGCCAGCTGCGGGAGGACCAGCGCGAGCTGCTCACCGGCCGCGTCGAGAGCATGGTCGCGGGGATCGCCTCACGGCTGCGCCCGGCGTCGAAGCTGCCCTCCGACGAGGCGGCCCGCCTGTTCAACGCGCACCAGAGCGAGCTCATCGAGGCGGCGCGCGCGCACGCCGAGCTGCTGCAGTGGGAGGCGTTCACGGAGGCGCTCGCCGGCGTCGAGGACGCGGGCACGCGCACCGTCCTCACCTGGCTCCGCGACCTGTTCGGCCTGGGCCTGATCGAGAAGCACCTCGACTGGTACCTCATCCACGGGCGCCTGTCGTCGCAGCGAGCGGTCGCGGTGACGTCCTACATCGACCGCCTGCTCGCGCGCATCCGCCCGCACGCCGCCGACCTGGTCGCGTCGTTCGGCTACGGGCCCGAGCACGTGCGCGCGGTGATCGCGACCGGCGCCGAGGCGGAGCGCCAGGAGGAGGCGCACGCCTGGTACGAGGCCGCCCGCGCCTCCGGCACCCTCCCCACTCCGGAGAAGCGCCGCTGAGCCCCTCCGCGGGATGCCGCTCCGGTACGCGACACGCCGCGCGAGGCGCACCGGAGTGGCATCCCGCGGAGACAGGACGGGCAGGGGCGCGTCAGGACGCGAGGAACGCCAGTGCCTGGTCGCGCTCGGCGCGCAGCTCGAGCACGGACTCGTCGATGCGCGCGCGGGAGTGCGCGTCGATCTCGAGTCCCTCGACGATCCGCCACTCGCCGTCGACGGAGCGGACCGGGAACGAGGAGATCAGCCCCTCCTCCACCCCGTAGGAGCCGTCCGACTCGACAGCGGCCGAGGTCCACGACGTGCCGTCGACCCAGTCGCGCACGTGGTCGATCGCGGCGGAGGCGGCGGACGCGGCCGAGGAGGCTCCGCGGACCTCGATGATCTCGGCGCCGCGCTTGGCGACCCGCGGCTCGAACTCCGTGTGCAGCCACTCGGCGTCGACCAGCTCGGGCACCGGCCGTCCGCCGACGGTGGCGTGCGTCGCGTCGGGGTACTGCGAGGCGGAGTGGTTGCCCCAGATCGCGACGCCCTCGATCGCGTCGACGGGGGCGTCGAGCTTCGCGGCGAGCTGCGCGACCGCCCGGTTGTGGTCGAGGCGCGTCATCGCGGTGAAGCGGCCGGCGGGGATGTCGGGGGCGCTGCGCCGCGCGATCCAGGCGTTGGTGTTCGCCGGGTTGCCGACGACCAGCACGCGGATGTCGGAGGCGGCGTGCGCGTTCAGCGCGGCGCCCTGGGGTCCGAAGATGCCCGCGTTCGCGGCGAGCAGGTCGGCGCGCTCCATGCCCGCGCTGCGCGGCCGGGCGCCCACCAGGAGGGCGACGCTCGCGCCGTCGAACGCGGCGGCCGGGTCGTCCGTCGCCTCGATCCCGCGGAGGAGGGGGAAGGCGCCGTCCTGCAGCTCGAGCGCCGTGCCCGCGGCCGCGCGGAGGCCGGAGGGGATCTCGAGCAGGTTCAGGCGGACGGGGACGTCCGGCCCGAGGAGCTGACCCGAGGCGATGCGGAACAGGAGCGCATAGCCGATGGCGCCTCCCGCTCCCGTGACCGTGACCGTGACCGGAGTGCGCTGCTGGTTCATGCGCCGAGCGTATTCCCGCCGGCTGGGGGAGGGGGAGGAGTCAGCCGGACGGCGGGCCCTCGGCGGGAGGCGCCGTCGACCCGCGGAGCACGAGCTTGTTGCGCAGCCGCACGTGCGGCTCGGCCACGCTCCCGCCGTCGATGAGCGTCAGGAGCGCCCGGGCGGCAGCGCGCCCGACGCGGTGCAGCGGCTGCCTCACCGTCGTGAGCGCGGGGACCACCCGGGAGGCGTCGGGCACGTCGTCGTAGCCCACGACCGACAGCTGCCCCGGCACCGAGAGGCCCAGCGCCCGGGCCGCCTCGATCACGGCGATGGCGGAGGCGTCGTTCGCGGCGAAGACCGCCGTCGGCCGGTCGGGCAGCAGCAGCAGCTCGTGGGCGGCGACGAGGGAGGGGTCGTGCCGGTAGTAGCCGATCCGCACGAGCGCGGGGTCGTAGGGGAGGCCGGCGTCCGCGAGCGCCCGCTGGTAGCCGGCGCCGCGCCGGTGCGACGACTCCAGGTCGGGGCGACCCGCGACGAAGCCGATGCGGCGGTGGCCGAGCCCGATCAGGTGGCCCGTCGCCAGCTGCGCTCCGCCGAAGTCGTCGGTCGCCACCGAGTGCAGCTCGGTCTGCGCGGTCAGCGGATCCACGACGACGAGCGGCAGGTCCGACGGGGGGATCACGCCGGAGGGAGTCACCAGGATCGCCCCCGCTACGTGCGCCTCGGTGAGGCGCCGCAGGGACTCCTGCTCCCAGCCCGCCCGGCCCCGGCGGCTCGCCCCGCTGCCGGCGAGGAGGTCGAACCGGGTCCCCCGGAGCGCCGTCGCCACTCCCTGCAGCACCTCCGTGCCGAACGGCTCGAAGTCGCCCAGGAGCACGCCGATGACGTCGGAGCGCTCCGCGCACTCCGTCGTCACGACCTCCTGCTCGGCCTCCGCCGTCGCCGCCCCTGCGGACATCCTCGTCCCCTCCCGCCGTCCCCGCCCGGCCGCGGCGGAACGCGGTGATCGCCTCGCTGCGCTGCTCCGGACGGTTGAGAACACGTCCTTGCAATCGGGAATGTTCCCGGTAACATTGCCCGCAAGACTAGCTGAGGGAAAGCTCAGCAGTCGAGAGAGACGAGCGTCGGGCAGCCTTTCTCCCCTCAGTGCTGAGGGGGTCGAGAGCTGGAGCTCGCGTGGCCACGCTGTGGAAGCCGCCGCGCACGAGCCGTCCGCCGCTCTCCGCGCGTCCTGCGCTCCAGGCGCGGCCGAACGCCCCTCGGGCTGCGCCGCGCTCCGTCCTCTCGCGGCCTCGGGCCGCGCCACCACTCCGCGCCGTCCGGCGCTCGACCTGATCGGCGACGATGCCGATCGAGTGAGGAACACCATGTCCACGCGACGCACCCCCCGACCCCTCTGGCTCGTCCGCTCGGGCGCCGCTCTCGCCGGCTGCCTGCTCCTGTCCGGCGTCGCCGCCGCGGCCGCGGCCGCCGACACCGAGTACGGCTCCGACGACGTCGACGTGAACGTCAGCATCGAGGAGCTGGAGCAGCCCGGCGCCCTCTCGATGTCGATCGACGGCACCTCCGCCACGCTCGCCGAGGAGGGCTCCACCCCGACCGTGCGCGCCTTCACGGGGCAGCTGCCCGACGTGACCGTGACGGACACCCGGACCGTCGACGAGATCCCGGCCGGAGCCGGCTGGTACGTCCTCGGCTCGGCGAGCGCCTTCACCGGCGACGCGGACCAGGAGGACATCTCCTCCGACCACCTCGGCTGGACGCCGGTCCTCGTGGACGGCGGCGAGTCGGGCCTGGTGTCCGAGGGCGACCCGGTCGACACGATCCTCGACGAGGGCGCCGACGCCGTGGGGCTGTTCGACCAGGAGCTGCTCGCGCTGTCGCTCGACTCGCAGGAGACCGCGACGGACGGGTCCTGGACCGTGTCCGCGGGCCTCACCCTGAAGACCGAGGCCGACGTCGCCCCCGGCGACTACTCCTCCGTCCTGACGCTGTCGCTGTTCGAATGACCCCGATGCGCGCAGTCGCCTCCACGGCGATCGGCGCCCTCCTCGCGGCGGGCCTGCTCGCCTCCGGCGCGGCTCCGGCGACCGCGGCCGGCGCGTGGTCGCCGAAGGCCTCCTACACGTCGACGGACCGCGGCGACGGCACCTACTCCGTGCCGCTGCTGAACGCCGACGTGCCCGACGTCAGTGTCGAGCGCGTGCCCGCGTCCGAGAACGACGAGGGCCGCGACATCTACTACATGATCAGCACCACGATGCACCTGAGCCCGGGCGCTCCGATCATGAAGTCCTACGACCTCGTCAACTGGGAGATCGTCAACTACGTCTTCGACCGGCTCGAGATCGGCGACCGCTTCTCGCTCCGCAACGGGCAGAACTCCTACGGCAACGGCCAGTGGGCCTCGTCGCTGCGGTACCACGACGGCCGCTACTACGCGGTCTTCAACACCAACAACCTCGGCGGCTCCTACCTCTACTCGACCGACGACATCGAGGACGGGGCCTGGACCCGCACGGCCCTCGGCCGCGCCTTCCACGACCCGTCGCTCTTCTTCGACGACGCGGACGGCGGCACGCCGTACATCTTCTACGGCTCCGGATCCACCAGCGCCGTGAAGCTGAGCGAGGACCTGACGACCGTCGTCGCCGAGTACCCGAACATCCTCCGCACCTCCGACTACCCGGGAGCCGGCTACCTCGGCGGCCTCTTCGAGGGCGCGCAGGTGCAGTACATCGACGGGCAGTACTACATCGTCATCATCACCTGGCCCTCGGGCCAGGGCCGCCAGGTGGCGCTGTTCCGCTCGTCCGAGCTGCTGGGCCGCTACGCGACCGCCGACGGCAGCAACCCCTACGAGGGCAAGGGCGTGCTGAACTCCAGCGGGTTCGCCCAGGGGAGCCTCGTGCCGATCGCGAAGGAGGACGGCTCGACCGCCTGGCACGGCATGTTCTTCCGCGACAGCTTCCCGACCGGCCGCATCCCCGGGCTCATCCCGGCGACGTGGAAGGACGGCTGGCCGACGTTCGGGACGAACGGCTCGGTGCCGGTGGGCGGGAGCTTCCCGAAGCCGATCCGCCTCAGCCCCGAGGAGGAGCTGTTCGAGCGGCAGAAGAGCATCGTCGTCTCGGACGACTTCGACAACGACGCCCCGGCGAAGGCCTACCAGGACGAGTCGTGGACGATCCCGCCCGCGCCCGCCTACGACGCGTCGCTGCTCGGCGTGCAGCTGCTCCAGAACCCGGGAGCGGAGTCGGGGACGGCGCCGTGGGCAGGCCAGTTCGGCGCGACGCTGTCGGCCGACACGACCGACCCGGCGTCCGGCACCGCCGCGCTCCGCGTGGGCACCCGCACGCTCAACGGCTCCGGCCCGAGCCAGGTGCTCGCGAACAAGCTGCAGCGCGGCGTGACCTACACCGTGTCCGCGAAGGTGAAGTACACGACCGGCCCCGCGTCGGTCCGCTTCAACCTCTGCGCCGACTTCGGCGCGGGACCCGTGACGATGGCGTCCGCCGCCGTCACGCAGGGCCAGTGGACGACGATCACGGGGACCTACACGGTGCCCGAGACCGCGAATGTCGGCAGCGTGAAGTTCGCCGTCGAGACGCCGTGGGGCAACCCGCAGCCGGCGTCCTCGAGCACCGAGTACCTGCTCGACGACGTCTCGCTCGTCGGCGCCGCTCCCACCCTCGAGCGCCCGACGGCCGCCGAGATCGAGCCGAACGGCTCGACCCTCGCCCTCCCCTGGCAGTGGAACCACGCCCCCGACAACCGCTACTGGTCGCTGACCGAGCGCGAGGGCTGGCTCCGCCTCACCAACGGGAAGGTGCTCAGCGGAACGGCCGCGCACACGCGTCTCTCGGGCTCGCCCGAGATGACGTACCTGGAGGAGGCGCGCAACACGCTCTCCCAGCGCATCGTGGCTCCGAAGCAGTCGGCGGAGGCGGCGTTCGACGTCTCCGGGATGAAGGACGGCGACGTCGCCGGGCTCGCGGCCTACAACCGCGGCTTCTCCTACGTCGCGGTCAAGCGCGTGGACGGCGTCACCACCGTCGGCGTCGTGAACCGCAGTCAGCCGTTCGCGACCACGTTCGACCAGGCGGCCGTGGAGTCCTTCCTCCCCGGCACCACCGCCGCCCTCGGCGACGCCTCTCAGGTGCGCCTGAAGGCCGATCTCGAGCTCTCGGCCCCGGCCGGACAGCTCTGGACGACCTTCTCGTACAGCCTCGACGGGACGAGCTGGACGAAGCTCGGCAGCCGCGTCGGCCCGCAGACCCTCGACGGTCAGCTCACGCACTTCATGGGCCACCGCCTCGGGCTGTTCAGCTACGCGACGAAGACCGCCGGCGGCCACGTCGACGTCGACGAGTTCCTCCTGAGCGACACCCTCTCCTCGGAGGGGAAGGCGCTCGACCGCTCGCAGCTCGACGCGGCCGTCGCTCACGCGGCGACGCTCCGCTCCGACGACTACCCGGCCGACGCCTGGTCCGACCTCCAATCGGTCCTCGCGAAGGCGCAGGCGGTCGGCACCGCGGGAACGCAGAACCAGATCGACGCCCCGGAGCGCGCGCTCAGCTACCAGCTGGCCCGCCTCGGGACGCTGAGGGAGGCGTCGCTCGATGTGACCGCCGCCGCCGCGACCCGCTGCATCGCGGGGAAGGTCGTCGTGACCGTGCGGGCCACCAACGCCGACGACGTGCCCGTCGCCCTCCGGATGGAGAGCGCGTCCGGCACGAAGACGGTCGCCGCGCTCGCACCCGGCGCCACGACGAGCCACGCCTTCACCACGCGGGCGGCCTCGGTCCCCGCCGCCGAGGTGGTCGTGACCGCGACCGCCACCCTCGACGGCGAGCCGGTGACGACCACGGTGAGAGCGCCCCACCCGGCCGCGTCCTGCGGCTGAGCACTCCGGGGGCGGCCCGCGCGGCCGCCCCCGCCCCCGAACGCGTCAGCGGCACCCGCCGCCGACGATCTCCTGCACGACACGATCAAGGAGGATCCGTGAGATCACCACAACGAGAAGCCGCTCCGAAGGGGCGGTTGCGGCTGAGGCTGCTGGCCACGGCCGCGCTGACCGCGCTCCTGGTGGCCCCCTTCGCCGCCCAGACCTCGTCCGCCGCTGAGGCGGAGCTCATCGTCAACGGCGGCTTCGAGAGCGGCATCAGCAGCTGGTTCGTCAACAACGGCAACGCCGCCGACGCCGGCACCATCGCGACGACCACGGACGCGCGCACCGGCACCGCCGCAGCGCTCGTCACCGGCCGCACGACCACCGGCGCGGGCGCCATGCAGGACCTCAGCGGCAAGGTCGTCGCCGGCCAGACCTACCAGGTCAAGGCGCAGATCAAGTACGAGAACGCCGCGAGCCCCGCGACCAAGCAGTTCTTCGCCACCATGCACTACGGCGGAGGCACCTACACGAACCTCGCGAGCGTCACCGCCACGAAGGGGCAGTGGGCGACGATCAACGGATCGTTCACCATCCCCGCCGGGCAGAGCGTCGCCACCGCGCGCCTCTTCTTCGAGACGCCGTGGACGGCGACTCCGTCGGCCGCGCCCGAGACGCACCTCATGGACTACAAGCTCGACGACGTCTCGCTGGTCGGAGCGGCGCCGCCCGCGCCCGCCTCGCGCACCATCGAGGTCGTGGGCAAGATCCCGGGCGACCACAACCCGCTCATGGGCTGGAAGTTCGGCGCCGACGGCTTCGGCTTCGTCGAGAACGGCCGCGTGTACATGTACATGACGAACGACACCCAGGGCTACGCTCCGAACCCCGCCACGGGCGTCTCGGCGGGCATCGACTACGGCAAGATCAACCAGATCACCGTGATCTCCTCGGACGACCTCGTCAACTGGACCGACCACGGCGAGATCCAGGTCGCCGGCTCCACCGGAGTCGCGCCCTACACCGGCAACTCGTGGGCTCCCGGCATGGCGAAGAAGACCGTGAACGGCGTCGACAAGTACTTCCTCTACTACGCCAACGGCGGCGGCTCCAGCAACGTGATCACCGGCGACTCGCCGGTGGGCCCGTGGACCAGCCAGCGGACCTCCACGCTCATCAACGCGTCCACCCCGGGCGCCGAGGCGGTCGCGTGGAAGTTCGACCCGGCACCGCTCGTCGACGACGACGGCCAGGGCTACCTGTTCTTCGGAGGCGGACCCGCCTCGACCGCGCTCCCCGCGGCCGAGCGCTTCAACAACCCGAAGAACATCCGCGTGATCGAGCTCGGCGACGACATGATCTCGACCCAGGGCACTTCCGCCGTCGTGGACGCGCCCGTCGCGTTCGAGGCGGCCCAGGTGTTCAAGCGCCAGGACAAGTACTACCTCTCGTACTCGTCCCACTTCGGCGGCAACGACTTCGGCGGCAACCAGACCCGCGAGCCCGGCTACCCGGGCGGCGGCGAGATCGGCTACATGATCTCGGACGACCCGATGTCCTGGCCCAAGGAGAACTACGCCGGCGTGATGTTCCCGAACCAGAGCCGCTTCTTCGGAGCCGGCACCGGCGGCAACAACCACCAGTCGGTCTTCGAGCTGGGCGGCAAGTACTACTTCACCTACCACGCGCCGACGCTCAACAAGCGGATCAACGGCGACACCACCCAGGGGTACCGCAGCCCGCACATCCAGGAGCTGCAGTTCAACGCCGACGGCACGGTGCAGCAGGTGGTCGGCGACTACAAGGGCGTCGACCAGGTGAAGGACTTCGATCCGTACCGCACCTTCCCGGCCGAGACCATCGGCTGGAGCAAGGGCATCGCGACGGCGCCGCTCGGCACCCCCGCCGCGGGCGCGACCCAGAACCTCGTGCTGAAGGACCTCGACAACGGCGACTGGACCGCGCTGTCCGCCGTCGACTTCGGGGACACCGGAGCCGCGACGTTCACCGCGAAGGCCAAGGCGCTGCAGGCCGGCGGCACCGTCACCGTCCGCCTCGACTCCGAGACCGGGCCCGTCGCGGGCACCGTCGCGGTGAACGGGACGACCGGTGAGTGGACCGACGTCAGCGCCGCGCTGACCGGAGCGACCGGAGTGCACGACGTGTTCTTCAGCTACTCCGGACCCTCCGGCGACCTGTTCGAGCTCGACACCTTCGCCTTCACCGAGGGCGAGGCGGCTCCGGCGCTCGACATCACGGCGAGCGCGGCGACCCGCTGCATCGCCGGCAAGGCGATCGTCACCGTCCAGGCGAGCAACGGCTCCGACGTCCCCGTCGGCGTGACCTTCACGTCGACGTCCGGCACGAAGTCGTTCACCTCGGTGGCGCCCGGCAAGACCGTGTCGCACGCCTTCACCACCCGTCAGGCGAACCTGCCCGCCGGTGCGGTGACCGTCGAGGCCACGGCCACGATGAACGGCGCCCCCGTCGAGACGGAGGTGAGCGCTCCGTACGCGGCGCGCCCGTGCTCGTAGCGCACGGCTGAACCATCGGGGAGCGCCCCCGGCCCTGCGGGGTCGGGGGCGCTCCTGCGCGTGCGGGGGGATCTCGATGCGCCCTCCGGGGCCGCTCGATCAGCATGATCGCCGTACTGCTGGTCGAGCAGCGGCGCCTCGAGCCCCCGCTCGGTCAGCGGCTGTCGGCCAGGCGCATCGTGCCGCCGGCCTGGGCGGCGAAGGCGCGGGCGGTCGCCGCGATGGTGCGCTGCATGACCCGCGCCGCGGCGGTCGGCGCGAGGTCCGCCGGGCGCGCGAGGCTGATCGTCCGGGTCAGCGTGGGCTTCTCGAGCGTCGGCTCCTCGAGGCGGATCGAGCGCAGCCCCGGGCGCCCCTGCAGCACCATCGCCGGGACGACCGCGACGCCGAGGCCCCGCTCGGCGAAGCGCAGCACCGCGTCCATCTCGGCGCCCTCCAGCACCACGTCCGGCTCCAGGCCCGCGGCGGCGAACGCGGCGTCGGTCGTCCGGCGCAGGTCGTAGCTGGAGTTGAAGACGATCTGCGGGAGGCGGGCGACCGCCGCCAGGTCGAGCGCGCCGGTCGCGGCGAGGGGAGGCTCCGCAGCGGAGGAGACCACGACGAGCTCCTCGACGAGCAGCGGGGTCACCGTGAAGGCGCCGGGAGCGGCCGCGGTCGAGGTCGTCACCAGCGCCAGGTCGAGCTCGCCGCGGGCCAGCCGGTCGAAGAGGCTCCGCGACCCGTCCTCGGCGAGGTGCAGCTCCACGGCGGGATGCGCGGAGTGGAAGGCGTGCAGCACTTCCGCGACGAGGCTGATGCAGAGCGTCGGCGTCGCGCCGAACCGGACCCGACCGCGTTCGAGCCCGGCCAGCTCGGCCAGCTCGCGGCGCACCGATCCGGCGTCGGCGAGCATGCGCCGGGCGAGCGGCAGCAGCAGCTCCCCGGCCGGTGTGAGGGTGCTGCCGGAACGCGCCCGGTGGAAGAGCTCGGAGCCGAGGTCCTGCTCCAGCGCGGCGATCCGGCGGCTCAGCGAGGGCTGCGCGAGATGCAGCTTCTCGGCGGCGCGGGTGAAGCTGCCGAGGCGGGCGACCTCGACGAATCCGGTGAGCTGCTCGAGATCCACATGCATACCCTATGCGCATGGCTGTGCCCAGCATTATGCATTGGAGTAATCGAAGCGCCGTGCCTAGCGTGGAGGCATGACCACTTCAGAGACCACCGCACCGGAGCGTCGGATCTCCACCTCCGTCCTCGTCATCGGCACCGGCGGATCGGGCCTGCGCGCCGCGATCGAGCTCGCCGAGGCGGGCGTGGACGTCCTCGCGCTCGGCAAGCGCTCGAAGTCGGACGCGCACACCTCCCTCGCCGCCGGCGGCATCAACGCCGCCCTCGCCACGATGGACCCCGACGACAGCTGGCAGCAGCACGCGGCCGACACCATCACCGAGTCCTACCAGCTCGCCAACCCGCACACGGTCGAGATCGTCACCTCCAACGCCGCCCGCGGCATCCAGGACCTCGAGCGCTACGGCATGCCGTTCGCCCGCGAGGACGACGGCCGCATCTCGCAGCGCTTCTTCGGCGCGCACACCTACCGCCGGACCGCCTTCGCGGGCGACTACACCGGCCTCGAGATCCAGCGCACGCTCGTCAACCGGGCCGCCCAGCTCGAGATCCCGATCCTGGACACCGTGTACGTCACGCGCATCCTCGTCAACGAGGACGGAGCAGTGTTCGGCGCCTACGGCTTCGACCTCGTCGACGGCACCCGCTACCTGATCCACGCGGATGCGGTGATCCTCGCCGCGGGCGGGCACAACCGCATCTGGCGCCGCACCTCCTCCCGCCGCGACGAGAACACGGGCGACTCGTTCCGCCTGGCCGTGGAGGCCGGCGGCCGCCTGCGCGACCCGGAGCTGGTCCAGTTCCACCCGTCGGGCATCATCGAGCCCGAGAACGCGGCGGGCACGCTGATCTCCGAGGCCGCGCGCGGCGAGGGCGGCATCCTCCGCAACGGCCTCGGCGAGCGCTTCATGGGCAAGTACGACGCCGAGCGCCTCGAGCTCTCGACCCGCGACCGCGTCGCCCTCGCCTGCTACACCGAGATCAAGGAGGGTCGCGGCACGCCGAACGGCGGGGTCTGGCTCGACGTCTCGCACCTGCCGCGCGAGACGATCATGACCCGGCTGCCGCGGGTGTACCAGACGATGCTCGAGCTGCAGATGCTCGACATCACGAAGGACCCGATCGAGATCGCGCCCACGGCGCACTACTCGATGGGCGGGGTCTGGGTGCGCTCGGACGACCACAGCACCGACGTCCCCGGGCTCTACGCGATCGGAGAGGCCTCCAGTGGACTGCACGGCGCCAACCGCCTCGGCGGCAACTCGCTGATCGAGCTGCTGGTGTTCGGCCGGATCGTCGGGCAGGCGGCGGCGGAGTACTCCGCCTCGCTGACCGCCCAGACCCGCTCGGCCGCGTCCGTCCAGGTCGCCCGCGACGAGATCGCCGGCCTGCTCTCGGCCGACGGCACCGAGAACGTCCGCGCCCTGCAGCGCGCGATCCGCAACACGATGACCGAGCACGCCGGAGTCGTCCGCGACGAGGAGGGCCTGCTCGCCGGGCTCGCCGAGCTGGACGCGATCGAGGCGCGCATCGCCGACATCGGCGTGCACCCGGACATCGCCGGCTTCCAGGACCTCGCCCACGCCTTCGACCTCAAGTCGGCCGCGATGGCCGCGCGGGCCACCCTCGAGGCAGCGCTCGAGCGCCGGGAGAGCCGCGGCTGCCACAACCGCAGCGACTACCCGGACATCGACCCGGCCCTCCAGGTGAACCTCGTCTGGTCGCCCTCCACGGGGATCACGCGCGAGGAGATCCCCGCGGTGCCGGAGGAGATCCAGGCGCTGATCAGCGGCGAGGTCGCCACCGCGGGCAAGCTGCTCGAGTAGCCGGAACCGCGACGGCACGACGCCGGCTCCCTCCCGCGGGGCCGGCGTCGCGCCGTGCGCGGCGCTCGCCGCCCCGCCAGGATCCGCACCGCCGGTTCGTCGGCGCAGGCGCCGCGCTGGTCTACGGTGAAGCCACGGTGCTGCCGGAGCATCCGTCCAGGAGGAGCAGACGATGCCGCCCGAAGGCCAAGGATTCTCGCCCGAGCCGCTCCAGAACATCGTCGAGCGCCTGGCGGGGGTGCTGGGGCGCTCGGTCGCCGTCGACGACGCGGAGCTGCAGCTCCTCGCGCACAGCGCCCACTTCGGCGACGAGGACTCCGCCCGGGTGGAGTCGCTGGTGGGGCGCTCGGTGACGCCGGAGCGGGCGGAGTGGGCCCGGCGGGCCGGCGTGCTGCGCGCGACCGCGGCGTTCTTCACCGACGCGGCGCCCGAGCTGGGCCTCCGGCGGCGGTACGTCGCTCCCGTGCGGGTCGACCGCGAGCTCGCCGCGGTGATCTGGATCATCGACGACGAGACCCTCACGGCCGCGGACTTCGACGCCGTCGACCGCGCGGTCGACGACATGCGGACCGTGCTCGTCCGCCGCGCGATGACCTTCGACGACGGCCTCCAGCAGGTCGAGGCGCAGGTGCTCGCGCTCCTCTCGGACCGGTCGGACGACCGGGTCGACGCGGCCGAGGAGATCGCGGCGGCGGGGATCTTCCGCGGCTGCGTCGCGTACCAGGTGCTCGGCCTGGTGATCGCGAAGGGGGAGGGCGACCGCTCGATCGGCGCCCCGGTCCGGGTGATCGCGCGGGCCGTCGCCCAGCACAGCTCCGGTGCCGCCGTCGCGCGGACCGACCAGGGCGTCGTCGTGCTGGTCGGCTACTCGGTCGCGCCCGCCGAGGACCGGATCGCCGCGCTCGTCGAGTCGCTCCGCCGCGGCCTCGACGGCGCGGGCATCGCGGCGACGATCGGGGTCGGGGCGCTCGTGCCCGGGCTCGACGGCGTGCTGCACTCGCACGAGCAGGCCGAGTGCGCGGCGCGGGTCGCGGGAGCGACGGAGGCGGGCGCGGTCCGCTGGGACGAGTCGGGGCTCGACGGGATGCTCGCGGCGCTGCTCCCCGAGGCGCTGCGGTCGCACCTGGTGCCGCCCGAGCTCGGGCGGGCCATGCAGGAGCAGTCCGAGGACAACATCCTCGCGGTGCGGACCTTCCTCGCGAACGCGGGCAACGTCGTGCAGACCGGCGCCGACCTGCACCTGCACCGCACCACCGTCTACTACCGGCTCGGCCGCTTCGCCGAGACGACCGGGCTCGACCTCGCCGACGGCGACACCCGGCTGATGCTGCAGCTCTGGTTCCGGATGTCGCCCTACGTCCGGATCACCGAGGGCTGACCCTCCGACAGCCGTCGAGCCGCCCCCTCCGCCCCTTCGACAGCAGCACGTGCCCCCGGGACCCCCGCTCTGCCTACCATCGGGCATGCCTTCGAATCCTGGACCCGTCTGCGTCGTCGGCGCGGGCATCATCGGCGCCTCGGCCGCCCTCCACCTGATCGAGCTCGGCGCCCGCGACGTCACGGTGATCGACGCCGGCTCGCCGCTGAGCGGCACCACCCCGGCCGGAGCCGGCTTCGTCGCCCGCTACGGCGCCGACAGCAACCGCCGGATCGGCACCCACGCCGTGCCCCTCGAGGAGTACGGCCTCTCCTTCTACCGGGGCCTGCACGACGCCGGCGTCGAGATCGAGTTCGCCGCCAACGGCAACATCGCGATCGCCCGCACCGAGACGACCCTCACCACCCTCGTCGAGGGCATCGTGCGCCACCCGCTGGCGTCCCCGGGGACCCGCGCGCTGAACGCGGACGAGGTCGCGTCGATGACCTTCGGCGCGGTCGACCCGGCGAGCGTCGTCGGCGGAGTGCTGCTCCCCGAGGCGATCCAGGTCACCACCGGGCTCGCGCTCCAGGAGGTCCTCCGCCGCGCGGAGGCGCTGGGCGTCCGCTTCTCGTGGGGCACCGAGGCGACCGGGATCCGCCGGGACGGCGACCGGGTGACCGGTGTCGAGACCACGGCGGGCGTCGTCGACGCGGCGACCGTGGTGCTCGCCGCCGGAGCATGGACCCCGGCGCTCCTGGGCACCGTGGGCCGGGCGCTCCCGCTCATCCCCACCGTCGCCACCCGCTTCGTCTCGGAGCAGGCCGGCCTCTCGCCGCTGATGCCGACGATCCAGAGCCTCGACCTGGGCCTGTGGCTGCGCGAGCTGCGCGGTGCGTTCTCGTGGGGCGGCGGCTTCGCCTACCGCCGCGTCTCGGTGCTGGAGCGCGAGGAGGGGCTGGAGCGCGCGTTCGCCCGCCCCGTCTCGCCGCAGCTGATCGAGGCGCAGCGCGACTACCAGGCGTCCGTCGCCGAGGTGTTCCCGGCGCTCGCAGGGCTCGGCACCGCCGAGATCATCCAGGGCATGCCCGTCTACTCCGTCGACGGCGGCCTCTACATCGGGCCCGTCCCCGCGTGCGACGGCCTCTGGGTGCTGGCGGGCGACAACGAGTCCGGAGTGACGCACGGGCCGGGCATGGGCCGTCTCGTCGCCGAGATGATCACCGGCACCGAGCCCTTCGCCGATCCGGAGCCGTTCCGCCTCGACCGCGTCGACCCCGCCCTCTACCCGGACGAGGCGTCGATGATCGCCGAGATGGCCGGCGACCGGGTGCTGAAGGCCATGCGCTGACGGCCGTGCGCTGCCACCCGTGCGCTGAAGGCCCGGCGCTGAGCCGCTGACGTGCACGAGAGCCGGCCGTCCCTCCCGCTGAGCGGTGGGGGCGGCCGGCTCTCGTCAGTCCTGCGGCAGGGCCAGGGCGTCGAGGACCGCGGCCTCCGCGGCGACGGCGCGGTCCAGCTCCCGCAGGTCGACGTTCTCGTCGGGCCCGTGGACCCTCGACTCGGCGTCGGCGACGGCCGTGATGCAGAGGACCGACTCCGGGAACGCCGCGGAGAGGGCGCTGACGACGGGGATGCCGCCGCCGCCTCCGAGCAGGTCGGGCGAGCGCCCCCACGCGTCCTGCAGCGCGGCGACCACGACGCCGGAGATGCGCGCGTCGCTCCACGGCTCGCTCCGGCTCACCTCGTCCACGCGCACGTGCGCACCGAAGGGCCGCTGCGCGAGCAGGTGCGCCCGGAGCGCGGCGGCCGCGTCGTCCATCGCGAGCCCCGGCGGCACCCGGAGCGAGACGCGCGCGCGCACCCGGGGGAGCAGCACGTTCGCCGACTCCGCGATCCGCGGCGCGTCGATCGCGAGCACGGAGAGGGCGGGCGAGGCCCAGAGGGCGGTCGCGAGGTCGTCGGCGACGTGCACCCCGTCGAGCAGTCCGAGCCGGGCCCGGAAGGCGTCCGGATCGACGCGGGCGGTCGCCGGCGCGCCGACCCGCAGCCCCGGCACGGCCACCTCGCCCCGCTCGTCGTGGAGGGAGGCGGCCAGCCGGCAGAACGCGGTCAGGGCGTCGACCGCTCCTCCGCCGTTCACGCCGCTGTGCGCGGGCTCGTCCATCACGGCGACTTCGACGTCGACGGCGAGAAGCCCGCGGAGCGACTGCGTCAGCGACGGAGTGCCGCGGGCCGCGTTCACGCCGTCGTTCACGAGGACCAGCGCGGGCGCCTCCTCCAGGGCGAGCCCGGCGAGCAGGGCGGGCGCTCCGGGGGAGCCGACCTCCTCGCCGCCGTCGAGGACGACGATCAGGCCGAGCCCCCGGTCGGGGCCGAGCTCGTCGATCGCTGCGAGGTGTGCCACGACGCCGGCCTTGTTGTCGGCGCTGCCGCGTCCGGTGACCACGTCCCCCCGGTGCAGCGGCACGAAGGGGTCCGACGTCCAGCCGGCGCCCGCGGGCTGCACGTCGTGATGCGCGTAGAGCAGAGCGGAGGGGACGCCGGGGAGCAGTCCGCGCGTGCCCACGACCGAGGGGCGGCCGGCGTCGTCCTCGACGAGCCGGGTGTCGAAGCCGCGCTCCCGCAGGGCGTCGGCGAGCAGGGTGGCGCTCCGGCGCAGGTCGCCGAGGCGCGAGGGATCGGCCGAGACGGTCGGCAGGGCGATGAGCTCGTCGAGCAGCCGGGCGCGCTCCCGCCGGTCCATCAGGCCACCGCCCGGACGGCGTCGTCCTCGGCCGCGACCTCGGCCAGCGCGGAGGCGAGCCGGTCGACCGCGGTCCGGGGGACGCCGGCCAGGTTGATCCGCCCCGACGGGAGCCCGTAGGCGCCGAAGTCGTGCTGGAGGCGGTGCATGGCCGTCGGCGACAGCGGGAGGGAGAGGAACAGGCCCCGCTGGTCGCGGAGGGCGGCGAAGCGGGCGGGGGCGCCGGCCGCGAGAGCGCCGCCGATGAGGCCGTCCCGGAGCCGGGTGACCCGGTTCCGCATCCGCTCGAGCTCGTCGCGCCACGAGCGCTCGAGCTCCTCGTCGCCGAGGATCGTCGCCACGATCGCCGCTCCGTGGTGCGGGGGCTGCGAGTAGGCCGCCCGCGCGATCGCCTCGAGGGTGCTCATCGCACCCGGAGTGCCGGACGGGTCCAGGAGGAGGAGGGCGCAGCCGACGCGCTCGCTGTAGAGGCTGAACGCCTTCGAGCAGCTGACCGAGACGACGCCCTCCGGCACGCGGGCGAGCAGCCGCCGCATCCCCGCGAGGTCCTCCTCGAAGCCGTCGCCCAGCCCGTAGTAGGCCTGGTCGATGAAGGGGATCACGCCCGCCCGGATGATCTCGTCGGTCAGCCGGTCCCACATCGCGGGCGTCAGCGAGGCTCCGGAGGGGTTGTGGCAGTTGCCCTGGAGGAGCACCGCGTCGCCGGGCCGGGCGGAGCGCAGGGCGTCGACGGTCGGCTCCAGCCAGGGGCGGCCCGACGCGTCCAGGAAGGGGACGGCGTGGATGTCGAGGCCGGCCGCGCGGAGCACGGGGGCGTGGTTCACGTAGGAGGGGGCGCCGAGGATCACGCGCCGCCCCGGCTCGAAGTGCGCGAGGAACTCGGCCAGCAGCCGCAGCGCGCCGGTGCCCGCGACGGTCTGCACGCCGATCGCCCGCTGCGCCAGCTCCTCGCCGAGGAGGAGCGAGCTCATCCGCGCCGTGAAGGCGGGGTGCCCGCTCGGCCCCCGGTACTGCTTCGACTCGCGCCGCCCGAGCAGGAGGCGCTCCGCGTCGTGGACGGCGTCCATCACGGGGGCCTGCAGGTTCTCGTCGCGGTAGACGCCGAGGGTCAGGTCGAGGCGGTCGGGCCGGGGGTCGGCGGCGTAGCGGCGGGTGAGCTCCCAGACGGGGTCGGGCACGAGCGGGGCGGTCCGGCGCGCCGTGCTCGCGACGATCACGCCGAGCACGATCAGGGCGAGCCCGACGATCTCGCTCGCCGGCAGCGTCTCGCCGAAGAGCGGCAGCGCGACCAGTGCGGTGACGACGGGGCTCAGCGACCCGAAGGCCGCGGCGCGGCCCGCGCCCAGGGAGCGGACGGCGACGGTGTAGGCGAGCGCGGCGACGATCCCGACGCCGACGCCCTGGACGAGGCCGAACACCGCGACGGCGCTCGGATCGGCCGACCCCGAGAACAGGGTGGAGGGCAGGGCGCCGGTGACCGCCGCGACGAGGCTCAGGAGGAAGGAGGGGGCGCAGACCACCAGGAGCACCGCGACCGGGGTCAGCCGGGTCCGCCGGAGGCCCAGCGTGTACACCGCCCAGAGGATCCCGGCGGCGAGCAGGATGCCGATGCCGAGGGCGACCGACGCCGCCGAGGTGAGCACCACGATGACGACGACGCCGACGACGATCGCGCCCAGTCCGGCCAGGCGGGCGCCGCTCGGGCGCTCGCGCATCAGCAGGAGGGCGAGCAGAGCGACGAAGACCGGCACCGAGCCGGGGATCACCAGGCCCACGAGCGCCGCGCTCGTCAGGCTCCCGCCCGCGGCGGCCGTGAGGAAGTAGGGCAGCCCGGCGCCGACCGCGAGGCAGGCGAGGGTGATCGGCGACTCGCGCCGGATCGCCCGGAGCGCGCCGGGGAGCGCCGGCGCCAGCACCAGTAGCGGGATCCCGAAGCGCAGGAGCGCGACGTCGACGGTGGTGAGGCCCGACCCGCCGATCCCGCGGATGCTCAGGGCGAATCCGGCCCAGGTGGCCACGGTCGCGATCATCGCGACGGTCCCGATGAGGGCGGATCTGGTCATGGCGGTCCTCTCGGCGGGGCCGGTGGATGCCGACCCTCCGAGGCTAGGTCGGGGGAGGAGGCGGGCGATTGCGGATCCGAGCGCGTAATCGGGCGGTAGCGGCAGGATCTGCCAGGATCGGCAGCATGGACGACATCGACATGCGCATCCTGCAGGAGCTCCAGCAGGACGGCCGGCTCAGCAACCAGGACCTCGCGGACCGGGTGGGCCTCTCGCCCTCACCGTGCCTGCGCCGCGTGCGCCGGCTCGAGGAGGACGGCGTGCTGATCGGCTACCGCGCCGTCGTCGACCCCCGCGCGGTGGGCCTGGCCATCACCGCCTTCGTGCGCCTGCGCCTCGAGAGCCACAGCCCCGAGATCGTCGAGCAGGTCGAGACGGCCATCCGCGGGATCCCCCACGTGACGGAGGCGTACCTGATGGCGGGCGACAGCGACTTCCTCCTCAAGATCGCCGTCGAGGACCTCGAGGGGTACGAGACGCTGGTGCGCACGAGGATCCGGATGATCCCCGCCCTGGCCTCGATCGAGACCTCCTTCGCCTACGGAGTGACCAAGCCCCAGTCCCCTCTTCCCGCGCGCAGGTGAGCGCGCGAGGCGCTCCGGAGCCGTTCAGACAGCTGTCGGAACGGCCGCTCCGAGAACGCGAATCCTGACGGCGAGGAGCGCCTGACCCACTCCCTAGCGTGAGACGGGCCGGAGCGACCGGCCCTGCCGGAAGGAGCCCCGTGTCCGTCTCACTGCCCCTCGTCCTCCCCGGGCGTCGCGGCGTGAAGAGCGCCTCGAACCCTCTCCTGCGCTATCTCTTCCTCCGCTTCCTGCTGATCGTCCCGACGGTGCTCATCCTCGTCACGATGGTCTTCTTCCTGATGCGCCTGACCGGCGATCCGATCACCGCCGCCCTCGGCGGACGGCTCTCCGGGGCCGAGCTGGCCGCCCGGGTGGCCGCCGCCGGCTACGACCGCCCCGTGCTGGTGCAGTACGTCGAGTACCTCGGGGGCGTCCTGCGCGGCGACTTCGGCACCACCATCAGCGACAACCGCCCGGTCACCGAGGTCCTCGCCGTCTACGGCGCCGCCACCTTCGAGCTCGCCGTCTACGCGCTCCTGGTCGCCCTGGTCGTCGGCGTGCCGCTCGGCGCGATCGCCGCCCGCAAGCGGGACCGGATGCCCGACATCGTCCTGCGGGTCCTCGCGATCCTCAGCTACGCGACCCCCGTCTTCTTCGCCGGGCTCCTGCTCAAGCTCGTCTTCGGCGTCGTCCTCGACGTGGTGCCCACGGCGGGCCGCTCGAGCACCGGGACGGAGCTGATGCTCACGACGCTGCAGCAGCCGACCGGGCTCTTCCTCGTCGACGCGCTGCGCTCCGGGAGCAGCTCCGCGGTGACCGACGTGCTCGCCCACGCGGTGCTCCCGGGCCTCACGCTCGGCCTGCTCACCGCGGGCACCTTCCTCCGCCTCGTGCGCACCAACATGATCGGCACCCTGCAGGCGGGCTACGTCGAGGCCGGCCGCTCCCGCGGGGTCTCGGAGGGGAGGCTCGTCTCCCGCCACGCCTTCCGGCCCGCTCTCATCCCGATCATCACCGTCATCGGCATGCAGATCGCGATGCTCCTGGGCGGCGCCGTCCTCACCGAGACCACGTTCGAGTGGCGCGGGCTGGGCTTCATGCTCGGCCAGTACCTCGCCGCCCGCGACTTCGTCGCCGTGCAGGGGATCGTCGCGGTGCTCGCCATCATCGTCGCCGTCACGAACTTCGCGGTGGACGTCCTCGCCGCCCTGATCGACCCCCGAGTGAGGTTCTGACATGACGACCGTCTCCGCTCCGCCGCGTCCGCTGCGGGACCGCCTCCCCCTCGTCGCGCAGGTGCGCAGCAGCACAGGGTCCCAGCGGGCGATGCTCCTGATCGGCCTCGCGCTCGTCGGCGCCCTCGTGATCGTCGCCGCGTGCGCGCCGCTGCTGGCCCCGTTCGGCTACGACCAGCTCGCCGTCGACGGCCGCAACTTCGGCGCGCAGCAGCCGCCCGGCGGGCAGCACCTGCTGGGCACCACGGTCGGCGGCTACGACGTCCTCTCGCGCACCCTGTGGGGAGCGCGGACCGCGGTCCAGGTGATCGCCCTGTCGCTCCTGACCTCGGTCGCGGCGGGCGTGCTGCTCGGCGCGGTGTCGGGCTACGTCGGCGGCTGGCTCGACAGGATCCTCGTGGTCGTCGCCGACGCCGTGTACGCCTTCCCGAGCCTCCTGCTCGCGATCGTCCTGTCGATCGTGATCTCGGGCGGCCAGTCGAGCCTGTGGGGCGGAGTCCTCGCCGCGGCGATGTCGATCACCGTCGTCTTCGTGCCGCAGTACTTCCGGGTGGTCAGGGCGGAGGTGCTCCGGGTCGTCTCCGAGTCCTTCGTGGAGTCGGCGCGGGTGATGGGCGCGCGGGACCGGCGGATCCTGATCCGCCACGTGCTCCGCAACTCCACCCGCACCCTGCCCGTGATCATCACGCTGAACGCCTCCGAGGCGATCATGACGCTCGCCGGCCTCGGCTTCCTCGGCTTCGGCATCGAGCCCACCTCCGCCGCCGAGTGGGGCTACGACCTCAACCGCTCGGTGCAGGACGTCACGAGCGGGATCTGGTGGACCTGCGTCGCTCCCGGCGCCGCGATCATGATCGTCGTGCTCGGGATCACCCTCGTCGGCGAGAGCCTCAACGACCTGTCCGACCCCCGCCTGCGCGTCCGCCGCCGCAGCCAGAGAAAGGCCCGGCGATGACCGCCGTACTGAGCATCCGCGACCTCCGCGTCGTCTTCGACACCGACCACGGCCCGGTCCAGGCGCTCGAGGGCGTCGACCTCGACGTCGCGCCGGGGGAGATCGTCGCCCTCGTGGGGGAGTCGGGCTCGGGCAAGACCGTCACCGGCAAGGCGGTCCTCGGGCTGCTGCCGGAGTCGGCCGTCGTCTCCGGCAGCATCCGCCTCCGCCACGGCGGGAGCGACGTCGAGATCGTCGGCGCCCCCGAGAAGACGATGCGGCGGCTGCGGGGAGCGGCGGCGGCGATGGTGTTCCAGGAGCCGTCGACCGCGCTCAACCCGGTCTTCACCGTGGGCTGGCAGATCGTCGAGGGGCTCCGCGCGCACACCTCCCTCGGCCGCCGCGAGGCGCGGGCCGAGGCCGTCCGGATCCTCCGGACCGTCGGGATCCCCGATCCCGAGCGGCGGATCGACGACTACCCGCACCAGTTCTCGGGCGGGCAGAAGCAGCGGATCGTGATCGCGATGGCGCTGATCCAGGGCGCCCCGCTGATCGTGGCCGACGAGCCGACGACCGCGCTGGACGTGACCGTGCAGGCCGAGATCCTCGAGCTCCTGCGCACGCTGCGGCGCGATCTCGGCGGGTCGATGCTCCTCATCACGCACAATATGGGGGTCGTCGCCGACCTGGCCGACCGCGTGATCGTGATGAACGGCGGCCGGATCGTCGAGACCGCGGACGTGCAGTCGCTGTTCTCCGCTCCGCAGCACGAGTACACCCGCTCGCTCCTGGCCGCGGTCCCGCGGATCGGCGCGCCCGGCGCTGCGGGGCCCGAGCCCGCTCCGGGAAGCGAGCCGCTCGTCGTGGCGGAGCGGCTCGAGATCGTCTACCCGGGGCGCCTGGGCAAGCCCTCCTTCACGGCGATCGCCGACCTCTCGCTGACGCTCGCCCCCGGCGAGGTCCTGGGCCTCGTGGGGGAGTCGGGCTCGGGCAAGACCACGCTCGCCCGGACGATCGCCGGGCTGGTCCCCGCGACCGGCGGCTCGCTCCGGGTCCTCGGCTCCGAGCTCGTCGGGCGCCGCGCCTCCCTCGGTGCCGCCGCGCGCGCCGACCTCGGCTTCGTCTTCCAGGATCCGGCGACCAGCTTCAACCCGTTCCTGACCATCGGCGAGTGCATCGCCGAGCCGTTCGTCATCCACGGGCGCGCGGAGTCGGCCGCCGGCGTGCGCGAGGAGGTCCTGGATCTGCTCGACGCGGTCCGCCTGCCCCGCGCCTTCGCCGACCGCTTCCCCCACGAGCTCTCCGGCGGGCAGCGGCAGCGGGCCTCGCTCGCCCGGGCGATCGCGCTGCGCCCGCGCCTGCTCATCGCCGACGAGCCGACCAGCGCGCTCGACGTCTCCGTGCAGGCGACCGTGCTGGAGCTGTTCGCCGAGCTGCAGGGCGCGCTCGGCTTCGGCTGCCTCTTCGTCAGCCACGACCTCGCCGTCGTCGACCGCGTGGCCGGCCGGGTGGTCGTGCTGCGGCAGGGCGCGGTCGTGGAGCAGGGGCCGACCGCCGAGGTGCTCCGCGCGCCCCGCGAGGCGTACACGCAGAAGCTCCTGGCGTCGCTCCCCGTGCCGGATCCCGCGCTCCAGCGCGCGGCCCGGGAGGCGCTGGCCGCTGCGAGCCGGGACGAGCTGGCGGCTGCGAGCTGACGGCGGGCCGGACCGGGCGGCACCCGGTCCGGCTCAGCGGGCGTCCGTTCCTGCGGGCGCCCGCTTCGGCGTGCCTCCGCTCGGGCAGGGGGCGGCTCGGGTGCGCGTCCGGTCGGGCAGGCGTCCGCCCAAGCGCGTCCGGTCGGGCAGGTGTCCGCCCCGGCGAGGGTCGGTCGGGCGGGCGTCCGCCCCGGTGCGCGCCCGCTCCGCAGGCCGTCCGCCCTACAGGACCGGACCGGCGAGCACCGGACGCGCCGTCGCGGCGAAGCGGCGGGGGGCGGCGACGCCCTCGGACAGGTCCGCGAGGACCCGCCCGATCGCCGGGGTGAACTTGAACCCGTGGCCGGAGAAGCCCGCTCCGACGACGATCGGCCCGTTGCGGTCGAGGATGAAGTCCTCGTTGCGGGTCATCGTGTACGTGCAGCTGATGACGTCGCAGACCTCCGCGTCAGCGCCCGGGATCCACTCCGCCACGTAGCGGCGGAGGGCCGCGAGCTGCTCGGCGACCGGGCGGCGGGTGCGGGCGTCCGGATCGACGCTCCTGCCCACTCCGTGCCAGCCGACCTTCAGGCCCTCGCCCGGCGTGAGCATGCCGTAGACGGGGCTGAGGAAGTACGCGTGGTCGGCGCGGTCCGGGTCGGGCGTGTGGTTGAAGCTCGGCCACGCCGCGTCGGGCATGCGGAGCCGGAAGTGCGCGGGGTGCTCCTCCGAGACCCGGAGGGGGCGCAGCGGCACGAGGCCGGCGAGGAGGGGCTGCGTCCATGCTCCCGCGGTGACGACGACCCGTCGGGCGCGGTACTCGGTGTCGTCGGTCGTCACGATCACGGTGTCCGGTCCGACGACGTCGATCCCGCGGACGGCGGTGTCGTAGCGGAAGCGGGCGCCGCGGCGCTCGGCGCCGGCCCGCAGCGCGAGCAGAGCGTCGGCGGCGCGGACGCGTCCGCTGCTGGGGACGTGCAGCACCTCGCTCTCGAAGCGGAGCGCCGGCCAGCGGTCGCGGGCCTCGGCGGCGGAGATCAGCTCGCTCGCGACGCCGCGGGCGCGGTGCGCCTCCCGGACCGCGCGGAGGGGACCGACGGGTCCGAGGTTCACGAGGCCGACCCGGTCGAGCAGCGTCGTGCCCTCCTCGACGCTCAGCCGGTCCCAGAGCCGGGAGGCCTCGCCGAGGAGGTCGAGGTAGTCGTCGGCGGCGTAGGCCTCGTTGAAGTTCCGGGTGCGGCCGTGGGACGCGCCGTTCTCGTGGCCGGGGCCGAACTGCTCGAGGAGCACCACGTCGGTGCCGCGCTGGGCCAGCTGCCAGGCGGTGGCGGAGCCCATCGCGCCTCCTCCGATGACGACCGTGTCGACGTTCTCGCGCACCGCGACCTCTCTCTCCCGGTCCGACCCGCGCGGAACCGTGAGGACTCCACTCTGACGACGCGGAGGGTCGGCGGCCATGGACAGGTGGCGAGGGCGGAGGGCCCGGGGCACAGCAGACGTCGAACCCGGGCCCTCCCGGCCGGGCGCGGCGCCGGAGCGCGGTGCGACAGTTGTCGAAGCGAGCGGCCGCAGACCCCGACGACTACTCGACGCCGGACGCACGCTCCCTCGGCACCATGGACCCAGCGCCCCGGCGTCCCTCCCTCATCCCCGCCGCACGGCTGACCCGCAAGGAGTTCCCCATGAGATCCCGAGTACTGGCTCCCCTCGTCGCCGGTGCGGCGATGGCCGTCGCCCTCACCGCCTGCTCGCCGGGCACCACCGGAGCCCAGGCGCCCCCCGGGATCCTCCTGGGGACCACGGACAAGGTCACCGCCCTGGATCCCGCCGGCTCCTGGGACCTCGGCTCGGCGACGCTGCAGAACCAGGTCTTCTCCTGGCTGCTGACCTCCGCCCCCGGATCGACGGATCCCGTGCCGGACCTCGCGGCCTCGGCCGAGTTCACCGACCCCACCCACTACCGCGTCGCCCTGCGCGAGGACGCCGCCTTCGCCAACGGCAATCCGCTCACCGCCTCGGACGTGGTCTTCACCTTCGAGCGCCAGGTGGCGATCGCCGCTCCGAACGGCCCCTCGTCGCTGCTCTCGGACATGGTCTCGGTCGAGGCGGAGGACGACTCCACCGTCGTCTTCACACTGGCCACCCCGGACAACGCCCTCTGGCCCCAGATCCTCACCAGCCCCGCCGCCGCGATCGTCGACGAGGACGTCTTCTCGGCCGACTCCCTCACCACCGACGACGACATCGTCGCCGGCGACGCCTTCAGCGGGCAGTACTCCATCACGAGCTACAAGCTGAACTCGCTCGTGCAGCTCACCCGCAACGACTCCTACGACGGCCTCCTCGGCGCCGCTGCCAACGAGTCCGTGATCGTCCGCTACTACGCGGACGAGAGCAACCTCAAGCTCGACATCCAGCGCGGTGAGATCGCGGTCGCCTACCGCACGCTGAACGCGACCGACACCGAGGACCTCCGCGGCGAGGAGGGCCTGACGGTGCACTCCGGTCCCGGTGCCGAGATGCGCTTCCTGGTCTTCAACCCCGAGACCATGCCCTACGGCTCCGCGACCTCCGAGGCCGACGCCGACAAGGCGCTCGCCGTCCGCACCGCCGTCGCCGACCTGATCGACCGCGACGAGCTGTCGGACCAGGTCTACAAGGGCACCTACGCGCCGGTCTACTCGATCGTCCCCAGCGCTCTGACCGGATCGACGCCGGCGTACGAGCAGGCCTTCGGCGACGGGAGCGGCGGTCCCAGCGCGGACGAGGCCGCCGCCGCGCTCCAGGCCGCAGGGATCACCGGTCCCGTCGATCTCAAGCTGCAGTACAACACCGACCACTACGGCTCCAGCACCTCGGACGAGTACGCGCTCATCAAGAACCAGCTCGAGCGCAGCGGGCTGTTCACGGTCGACCTGCAGTCGACGGAGTGGACGCAGTACGTGAAGGAGAAGTCGACCTCCTACCCGCTCTACCAGCAGGGCTGGTTCGCGGATTACCCGGACTCGGACAACTACCTGAACCTGCTCTACGGCACCGACGAGGCCCCCTCCATCCTCGGCGCCGCCGTGAAGGACGACGCCTACAACGAGGTCGTGCTGCGCGAGCGGAGCCTGGCCCCCGGCGACGAGCGCACCGCGGCGATCGAGGAGGCGCAGCGCCTCGCGGCGGAGAAGGCGATCACCGTGCCGCTCCTCGAGGGCACGGAGACCGTCATCGCCTCCTCCACGATCTCGGGCATCGACGACACGCTCGACGGCTCCGGCCGATTCCGCTTCGGGCTGCTCCGGAGCGAGTGATCGGGGCGCGCTGATCGGCCGGACGGGCCGCGGCGCCGCAGGAGGGGGAGACCCTCGGCGGCCGCCGCGGCCCGTCCGTGCGTCCGGGGGCGGCACTGCGAGGGCGGCTCTGCCAGGACGGGGCACCCGGATCGATCAGCGCGCCAGCGCCGCCAGCTCCGCCCGGGTGCGGGCCCCGGCCTTGCGCAGCAGGTTCGACACGTGGAACTTCACGGTGTTGCCGCTGATGCCGAGGTCGTCCGCGATCCGCTGGTTCGAGGCGCCGAGCGTGATCAGGTTCAGCACCTCCCGCTCGCGGGCGCTGAGCTCGGCGAGGTCGAGCCCGTCGGGCTGCGCCGGCGGATCGAGGGGGAGGCGGATCGACAGGGTCGACCCCCAGCCCGCGGTCGACGCGACCGAGAGCTCCCCGTCGAGCCCGCGCACGCGCTCGGCGATCGGGCGCAGGGCGTCGTCGCGGGTCGTCAGCTCGCCCCGGCCGTCGTCGCGGATCTCGATGAGCAGGTTGAGCCCGTCGCAGTCCCACTGGATCCGCACCCGGCGCGTCTGCTCCGACTCCACGAACGCCAGCACGGCGCTCCGCACGATCGCGCGGGCCGCGTGCGCCACCTCGCCGGGGAGGGCGCGCCCGGTGGCGGGCGGCTCGACGAACTGCACGTCGAGGTCGCCGAAGCGCACGAGCGGGCGCAGGTCGCTCCGGAGCCGCGCGAACGCGCCCACGACGGGCTCCAGCATCGCGCTGCGCTGCTCGTCCGAGGCGGTGCGCAGCTCGACCAGGGCGTTCGCGGCGATGTCGATCGCGACGGTGCGGGCCGCACGGTCGTCGAGGCGCTCGGCGCGCAGGGCGGCGAGCACCGACTCCAGCGCCACCGCGTGCCGGTCGGCCTGCTCGGCCACCGTGCGGGCGTGCTGCTGCAGCAGGGTGCGGGAGGCGGGGGACTCGGCGGGATCCATCCCCCGAACCTACCCGTCCTACCCGCGAGTGGCACCGCCCACCCGATCGGGTAGGTGGGCCTCCTCGATCAGGTGGCGCGCGGATCCGGCCGCCGGGCGCACTGTGGACCCATGCCCGCTGACGACCGCACCACCGACCCCGCAGAGGCGCTCGCCGTGATCGCCGCCGAGGTGTCCGCCGCGACCTCCTCGCTGACGACCGACCGCCTCGAGCCCGTCCTCGAGCTGCTCGCCGGCGCCGACCGCGTCTTCGTCCACGGCGCCGGCCGCTCCGGCCTCGCCCTGCGGATGACCGCCATGCGCCTCATGCACCTCGGACTCGTGGTGCACGTGGTCGGCGACGTGACGACTCCGGCGATCCGCGGCGGCGACGTGCTGCTCACCGCGAGCGGCTCCGGCACCACCGGGGGCATCGTCCGCGCCGCGAAGGCCGCCGTCGACGCCGGAGCGCGGGTCGCGGCGATCACGACCGCCGCCGACTCCCCGCTGGCCGGGCTCGCCTCCGCCGTGGTGGTCGTGCCCGCCGCCGACAAGCTCGACCGCTCCGGGGCCGCCTCGGCGCAGTACTCCGGCGGGCTCTTCGAGCAAGTCGTCGTGCTCACCGGCGACGCCCTGTTCCACGCGCTCTGGCAGCGCCGCGGCGACAGCGCCGACGAGCTCTGGCCGCGCCACGCGAACCTCGAATGACCCGACTCCCCACCTCGACAGGAAGAAGAACCCCGTGAAGCTCCAGTTCGCCATGGACACCCTCAGCACCGACGCCGCCCTCGAGCTCGCCGCTGCCGCCGCCCCGCACGTCGACATCCTCGAGCTGGGCACCCCGCTCATCAAGAGCGCCGGCCTCTCCGCCATCACCGCCATCAAGGAGGCGCACCCCGACAAGACGGTCTTCGCCGACCTCAAGACGATGGACGCGGGCGAGCTCGAGGCCGACATGGCCTTCGCGGCCGGCGCCGACCTCGTGACGGTCCTCGGCGTCGCCGGCGACAGCACCATCGCCGGCGCGATCGCCGCCGGGAGGAAGCACGGCAAGGGCGTCGTCGTCGACCTCATCGGCGTGCCCGACAAGGCCGCCCGCGCCCGCGAGGTCGTCGCCCTCGGCGCCGAATTCGTCGAGATGCACGCCGGTCTGGACGAGCAGGCGGAGGAGGGCTTCACCTTCGAGACCCTGCTGCGCGATGGCGAGTCCTCCGGCGTGCCGTTCTCGGTCGCGGGCGGCGTGAGCACCGCCACCATCGAGTCGGTGCAGCGCGCCGGCGCCCTCGTGGCCGTCGCGGGCGGGGCCATCTACGGCGCCCCGGACGTCGGCGAGGCCGCCGCGGCCCTCCGCGCCGCCATCGTCTGACCCGTCGGCGCCGCCGCCTCCGAGGCCCGCTGATCCGGGTCGCGAGGGCGGCGGCGCCCTCGTTCCGCGCGGGAGGCGGCAGCGCATCCCCGCCGGACGCCCGGCCCCTCTCGACTCGCCGACGGCGCGGTCCTACAGTGGCTGCGACGACCCTCGACTCCCGCCGCGGGACCGACGGCGCCGTCGCGAGCGGAGGGAAGCCGTGTCCTCGACCGCCCCCGTGCCCGGAGCCGCCGTCGACGCCTCGACGAGGCTCCGCGACTTCCACCAGATCCTCCTCAACACCGCCGTCGCGAACGTGACGACGAGCTTCCTCTGGTTCGCGCTCACGTTCTGGGTGTACCTCGAGACGCGCTCCGTCCTGGCGACAGGGATCATCGGCGGCGCCTACATGCTGCTCGTCGCGGTCTTCGCGATGGCCTTCGGCACGATCGTGGACCGGCACCGCAAGTTCCGCGTCATGGTGTTCGCCGGCGCGGTCACGCTGGTGTCCTTCGGCGTCGCGGGCGGTCTCTTCCTCGCGCTGCCCGAGGCGGCGCTCCTGGACTTCCGCGCCCCCTGGTTCTGGGTGTTCTCGGGCACGATCCTCTTCGGCGCCGTCATCGAGAACATGCGCAACATCGCCCTGTCCACGACGGTGACCCTGCTGGTCCCGGTGGAGGGGCACGCCCGCGCGAACGGCCTCGTCGGCACGGTCCAGGGCCTCGCCTTCGTGGTGACGAGCGTCTTCAGCGGCCTCGCCATCGGCCTGCTCGGCATGGGGTGGACGCTGGTGATCGCGATCGGCCTCTCCGCCGCCGCGCTCCTGCACCTCCTCTTCCTGCGCATCCCGGAGGACCGGCCCGCGCCGACGGGGGAGAGGGAGCCGCTGATCGATCTGCGCGGCAGCATCACCGCGGTGCGGGCGGCGACCGGGCTGTTCGCGCTCATCGTCTTCTCGACGTTCAACAACCTGATCGGCGGCGTCTACATGGCGCTGATGGACCCGTACGGCCTCGAGGTGTTCCCGGTCGAGCTGTGGGGCGTGGTGCTCGGAGTGACGGCGACCGGCTTCGTCATCGGCGGTCTGCTCGTCGCGAGGTTCGGCCTCGGGAGGAACCCGATCCGGACGATGCTGCTGCTCGTGATGGCGATGGGCCTGATCGGCGCGGTCTTCACCCTCCGCGACTGGTGGTGGCTCTACGCCGGCGGCATCTGGATCTACATGACCCTGATCCCGGCGGTCGAGGCCGCGGAGCAGACGGTGATCCAGAAGGTCGTCCCCTTCGAGACCCAGGGGCGCGTCTTCGGCTTCGCGGCGGCGTTCGAGTCGGCCGCCGCTCCGATCACGTCGTTCCTCATCGCCCCGATCGCCGAGTTCGCGCTCATCCCGTACATGGAGTCGCCGGCCGGGCGCTCGGCGTTCGGCGGGCTGCTCGGCGACGGCATCGGCCGGGGCATCGCGCTGGTGTTCCTGGTCGGCGGAGTCGTCATGATCATCGCGGCCGGCGCGGCGATGCTCACCCGCTCCTACCGCGTCATGTCGGCGCAGTACCTGCGGGAGGCCGCGGCGAGCGGAGGGGCGGAGCCGGACGATGCGTCCGCGGCCGGCGCGTCCGCGACCGGCGCGGCCGACTCCGGAGCCGCGGAGGACGGGGCCGTCGAGGCCCCCGCCCCCGCGGAGAGCGCCGCCGACCGCCGCCTCTGAGCCCCGCCCCGCCCGGTCAGTGCCCGCGCGCGATCCACTCCTCGCGGTGCGGCGCCTCCGCTCCGATCGTCGTCGAGTCGCCGTGACCGGTCCGGACGACCGTCGCGGCGGGCAGCGTCAGCAGGCGCTCCGTGATCGAGTCGATGATCGTCGGGAAGTCGCTGTACGAGCGGCCGGTGGCCCCCGGCCCGCCCTGGAAGAGGGTGTCGCCGGTGAACACCGTGCCGAGCGCCTCGGCGACGAAGCAGACGGCGCCGGGGGTGTGGCCCGGGGTGTGCCGCACCTCGAGCTCGACGCCGGCGACGGGCACGATCCGTCCGTCGACCAGGGCGCCGCTCGGGGCCGTGCCGGGGTGCACGGCGTCCCAGAGCATCCGGTCGGCCTCGTGGAGCAGCACCGGGGCGCCGGTCGCAGCGCGGACTCCCTCGACCGCGTCGAGGTGGTCGTCGTGCCCGTGGGTCAGCAGCACGGCGAGGAGCCGGCGCTCGCCGACGGCCGCGAGGATCGCGTCCGCGTCGTGGGCGGCGTCGATGACGACGCACTCGGAGTCGTCGCCGACGATCCAGACGTTGTTGTCGACGTCCCAGGTGCCGCCGTCGAGGCTGAAGGTGCCGCTCGTGACGAGCTGCTCGATCCGCGCGCCCATCAGAGCACCACCACCGAGCGGAGCACGTCGCCGCCGGCCATCGTGGCGAAGGCCTCCTCGATGTCCTCGATCCCGATCCGCTCGCTCACGAACTCGTCCAGGGGCAGACGGCCCTGGAGGTAGAGGCCGGTCAGCATCGGGAAGTCTCGCTCGGGCAGGCAGTCGCCGTACCAGCTCGACTTCAGCGAGCCGCCGCGGCCGAAGACGTCGAGCAGGGGGATCTCGAGCGTCATCTCGGGAGTCGGCACCCCGACCAGCACCACGGTCCCGGCGAGGTCGCGGGCGTAGAACGCCTGGCGCCAGGTCTCGGGGCGGCCCACGGCGTCGATGACGACGTCCGCTCCGAAGCCGTTCGTCAGGGCCTGCACCGCCGCGACGACGCCCGCCTCGTCGAGGCCGCTGGAGTCGATGACGTGCGTGGCGCCGAGCTTCTCGGCCGCGACCAGCTTCTTGGGGTCCCGGTCGATCGCGATGACCGTGCCGGCGCCCGCGAGAGCGGCGCCGACCACGGCGGCCGTGCCGACTCCTCCGCAGCCGATGACCGCGACGGAGTCGCCGCGCGTCACGTTCCCGGTGTTCATCGCCGCGCCGAGGCCCGCCATGATCCCGCAGCCGAGCAGGCCGACCGCGGCGGGGTCCGCCTCCGGATCGACCTTCGTGCACTGCTTCGCGTGCACGAGGGTCTTCTCGGCGAAGGCGCCGATCCCGAGGGCGGGGCTGAGCTCGGTTCCGTCCTCCAGGGTCATCCGCTGCGTCGCGTTGAAGGTGTCGAAGCAGTACCAGGGCTCGGCCCGGGTGCAGGCCCGGCACTCGCCGCAGACCGCGCGCCAGTTGAGGACCACGAAGTCGCCGACCGCGACGTGGGTGACTCCCTCTCCGATCGCGCTGACCCGTCCGGCCGCCTCGTGACCGAGGAGGAAGGGGAAGTCGTCGCTGATCCCGCCCTCGCGGTAGTGGTAGTCGGTGTGGCAGACACCGCAGGTCTCGATGTCGACCACGGCCTCGCCCGGGCCCGGGTCGGGGACGACGATGTCGACGAGCTCCACGGGAGCGCCCTTCGACCGGGCGATGACGCCGCGCACAGTGGTGGGCATGGGGGCTCCTTCGACGGGGGCGTGCAGGTCCGCTCCACAGTAACGACCGCGGGAGGCGGGTGCGCCGGGTGGACGCGGGCGCTCCCGCCCACTCCGGGGCCGGGCCGCCCGCCTCGCGGACCGCGACCCTGACAGTCGGTAGGGTGCGGGCCATGCGCACTCTGTACCCCGAGATAGAGCCCCACGACTCCGGCATGCTCGACGTCGGCGACGGCCACTCGCTCTACTGGGAGGTCTCGGGCAACCCCGAGGGCAAGCCCGTCGTGTTCCTGCACGGCGGCCCCGGAGCCGGCACCTCGCCCGCCCACCGCCGGCTGTTCGACCCCGAGAAGTACCGCATCGTGCTGTTCGACCAGCGGATGTGCGGCCGCTCCACCCCGCACGCCGGCGAGCCGGAGGCCGACCTCTCGACCAACACCACCTGGTACCTGGTCGCCGACATCGAGCGCCTCCGCGAGCACCTCGGCGTCGAGCGCTGGCTCGTGCTCGGCGGCTCCTGGGGCTCGACCCTCGCCCTCGCCTACGCCGAGACCCACCCCGAGCGGGTCAGCGAGATCGTCCTCCGCGGGATCTTCACCCTCCGCCGCGCCGAGCTCGAGTGGTTCTACGAGGGCGGCGCCGCCGCGGTCTACCCGGACCTCTGGGAGGGCTACACCTCGGTCGTCCCGGCCGGCGAGCGGGGCAGCCTCATCGAGGCGTACTACCGCCTCCTCCACGACGCGGACCCCGCCGTGCACGGCCCCGCCGGTGTCGCCTGGACCACCTGGGAGGCGTCGACCATCACCCTCCTGCAGAAGCCGGAGCTGATCGCGGACTGGTCCGATCCCGTCTTCGCGCTCGCCTTCGCCCGCATCGAGAACCACTTCTTCGTGCACAGGGGCTGGCTGGAGGAGGGGCAGCTGATCCGCGACGCCGGTGTCCTCCGCGACATCCCGGCCGTCATCGTGCAGGGCCGCTACGACATGTGCACCCCGGCCTTCACCGCCTGGGACCTGCACCGGGCCTGGCCCGAGGCCGACTTCCGGATGATCGCCGACGCGGGCCACGCCTTCGACGAGCCGGGGATCCTCGACGCGCTGATCGAGGCGACGGACCGCTTCGCGTCCTGACGGGCGGGGCGGTCCGCGCCTCGCGGCCGGGATGCCCGGGCGCCCGTGCCGGAGCGTCCCGCGCCCGGTGCCGTCGTGCCCCGGGAGCGGGTCTACCCTGATCAGATGCGCGCGGACGACGCCTCCGGGATGGAGGACTGGCCCACCGGTCGGCTGCTCTCCACCGCCTCCCGGATGGTCGAGCACGCCTGGCACGGCGCCCTCGCCGAGATCGGCCTCACCCACGCCGGCCTGATCGTGCTGCACCTCCTGCAGGCGGGTCCCGTCGCGCAGAAGGAGCTGGCCGCCGCGGCCCACGTCGAGGTGCAGACCATGTCGCGCACCATCGAGCGCCTCGAGCGCGAGGGTCACGTCTCGCGCACCACGGATCCGTCGGACCGCCGCCGGCAGCTCGTCGCGCTCACCGACGCGGGCGGCGAGGCCTGGCGCCGGGCGCACCGCCTCGAGGTCGACATGTTCCCGGGCTCGCTCGAGCACGGCCCCCTGCGCGAGGCGCTGCTCGAGATCATCCGCTCGGCCAGCGAGTCGCGCTGGGGCTGACCGCAAGCCCGAGCGGAGCCCGTCCGCGGAGCGCTAGCTTCGTCGGCATGACCTTCAACGACGACTCCCAGCTCAGCGGCGGCAAGGTCCGCCGCCGCGGCCGCACCACCGGCATCGCCGTCGGCGGGGGCGCGGTGGGCGTGGTCGTGCTCGCGCTGCTCTCGCAGCTGCTCGGCGTGAACCTCTCGGGCCTCGGCGAGGTGTTCGGCGGAGGCGGGTCCTCGCCGGAGGGCGTCACCTCCACCGCGGTGGCCTGCGACAGCGGCGCCGACGCGAACACGCAGGTCGACTGCCGCCTCGAGGGTGCGGCCGAGTCGCTCGACCGCTACTGGGGCGAGCAGACGCCGACCCTCGGAGTCGCCTACACGACCCCGACCGGCGTCGACCTGTTCGAGGACAGCACCACCACCGGCTGCGGGAGCGCGACCGCCGCGGTCGGCCCGTTCTACTGCCCGCCGGACCGGACGATCTACCTCGACACCGACTTCTTCGACGAGCTGCGCACCCGGTTCGACACCTCGGGCGGATCGCTCGCGCAGATGTACATCCTCGCCCACGAGTGGGGCCACCACATCCAGAACCTGACCGGCGCGATGGAGTCGGCGGACCGCTCCGGCACCGGTCCCGAGTCGGACTCGGTGCGCCTCGAGCTGCAGGCCGACTGCTTCGCCGGAGCCTGGGTGGGCGACGCCTCGACGGTGCCCGACGAGACCGGCACGCCCTACCTCAAGCCGGTGACGGCGCAGGAGTACCAGGACGCGCTCGGCGCCGCGGCCGCCGTCGGCGACGACCGCATCCAGGAGCAGGCCACCGGCACCGTCGATCCGGAGGGGTGGACGCACGGCTCGGCCGAGCAGCGCCAGCGCTGGTTCCAGGCCGGCTTCGAGGGCGACGCCACCAGCTGCGACACCTTCGCGGCCGCGCAGCTCTGACCGGACGCCGCTGAGGGCTCCTCGCCGCTGCCTGCGGACCCGCGCGGGTCAGGACACGGAGTCGGCCGGCTCCTCCATGTACCACTCGGTGAACGAGCGGGCCCGCCCGTCGGGGGCGAAGCGGATGACCCAGAGGTTCAGGTAGGTGCGGTCGCCCGGGTAGACGGTGCGCGCCTCCACCACGGCGGTCTCCTCCGTCAGCGCGACCAGGCCCCACGCGAACGTCGGGCCGGCGGGCTCCTCCTCCGCCAGCCACCACTCCACGATCGCGTCGCGCGGAGTGATCGCGTCGCGGTGCGGCGCCGTGAAGTACTCGGCGTCCTCGGTGAACAGTGCGGCCACGTCTGCCGCGTCGTCCGTGGCCCAGGCCTTCTCGTAGCCGGTGATCCAGCTCTCGATGTCGATCATCCGCCCATCCTCGTCCTGCCCGACGCGCGCGGGAAGGAGGAGGAGGGAACAAAGCGGCGGCCCGCGCTGTTGAGCCCCGAGCCGGTCGAAAGCAGAGCCGAGCGATACGATCCCGCCGACGACGGCCCGCCCGCCGCCGCGGTCCGGGTGCGCGTCCGCCGCCGACACGAAGGACCGCCGTGCCCGACTCCGACAGACGCTCCCTGACCCGCTCGCCGGACCCGCGCCTCATCACCGCCGTCCTCGCCTTCGCGGGCATGAGCGCCTCCTTCATGCAGACGCTGGTCGTCCCGATCCAGTCCGAGCTGCCGACGCTGCTCGGCGCCGACCGCACCGAGACCGCGTGGGTGATCACCGCGACGCTGCTGAGCGCCTGCATCCTCACCCCGGTCTCGGGCCGCCTCGGCGACCTCTACGGCAAGCGGCGGATGGCCGTGGCCGCGCTGGTCGTGCTCGTGATCGGCTCGATCGTCTGCGCCTTCGCGGGTGACGTGTGGACGCTGGTCGTGGGCCGGGCCCTCCAGGGCGCAGTGATGGGCGTCATCCCGCTCGGCATCTCGATCCTCCGCGACACACTCCACCGCGACCGGCTCCCCGGCGCGATCGCCCTGGTCAGCGCGACCCTCGGCATCGGCGGCGCGCTCGGCCTGCCGCTCAGCGCCCTCATCGCGCAGAACACCGACTGGCACGTCCTGTTCTGGATGTCCGCTGGCCTCGGCGTCCTCGACATCGTCCTCGTCCTCCTGGTCGTGCCGGTGTCGACTCTGCGCTCGCCGGGCACCTTCGACGTGGTCGGCACGATCGGCCTCGCCCTCGGACTGAGCGGCGTGCTGATCGCCGTCTCGCGCGGCAACGACTCCGGCTGGACCAGTCCCGCGATCCTGGGCTCCGGCCTCGGCGGCATCGCCGTCCTGCTCCTCTGGGGCTGGTACGAGCTGCGGCAGGAGAGCCCGCTCGTCGACCTCCGGGTGGCCGCCCGCCCCGCCGTCCTCTTCACCAACCTCGCCTCGGTCGCGGTCGGCTTCGCGTTCTTCGGCGCCCAGATCACCCTGCCGCAGCGCCTCGAGCTGCCCGCCGCGTCCGGCGTCGGCTTCGGCCTGAGCCTGATCGTGGCGAGCCTCGTGCTCGCCCCCTCGGGCCTGGCGATGATGGCGACGTCCCCGCTCGCCGCCCGCCTCTCGGCGCAGTCCGGGCCGCGGCTCGTGCTGATCGCCGGCTCCGGGCTGATCGCGGTCTCGTACCTGCTGATCCTCCCGTTCGGCGGCGAGGTGTGGCAGATCCTGGTGATCAACGCCCTCATCGGGGTCGGCCTGGGCCTCGCCTACGCCGCGATGCCGACGCTCATCATGCACGCCGTCCCCGCCTCGGAGACCGCCGCCGCGAACGGGCTGAACTCGCTGATGCGCACCCTCGGCACGACGCTCTCCTCCGCCGTGACCGCGGGCGTGCTCGCGCAGCAGACCGTGTCCGTCGGCGACGTGCAGCTGCCGAGCTCGCAGGGCTTCGAGACCACGTTCGTGATCGGCGCGATCGGAGCGCTGGTCGCCGTCGCCCTCGGCCTGCTCATCCCGCGGGCGCCCCGCCCGGAGGCGCGACCCGCTCTGCCCTGACCGGACCGCGCGTCGTCGGCCGCGAGTGCTCCTCGCCGAGGAGACCTGGTCTCGGCCGGCGACGCGCGTCCGCTACTCGTCCTCGAGAAGCATCCGCTCGATCTGCAGCTCGCGCAGCCGCGTCGAGGCCTGCAGGTTCTCGCGCGCGGCGAGCACCAGGCGGCACAGCAGCACCAGCAGGACGATCGCGAGCACCGCGACCGCCGTCACGACGACTCCGTACAGCGCGGACAGGACTCCCCAGGTCTGGATCATCCCTCGACGCTACGGAGCCGCGCCCGCCCTCGCGTCCCCCGCCCGACGGAGGGCGCGGGGCGAGGCGAGCGGCCCGTGCAGGGGCAGCGGACGCGCAGAGCCCGGCCCGCGGCGGCTCAGCCCGCGAACGCCCCGCGGTACGCCCGCGCCGGGTGCGTCGCCGGCAGCTCGTCCGTCCCGAACAGCTTGCGGCGCAGCGTCCCCTCGGCGTACTCGGTCTGCGCGAGGCCCCGCTCCTGGAGCACCGGCATCACCCGGTCGACGAACTCCTCGTAGCTGCCGGGCAGGATCCAGTTGACGACGTTGATCCCGTCGATCCCCGCGTCGCGCCAGCCCGCCAGGTGGTCGGCGATCTGCTCGGGAGTGCCGACGACCCGTCCGCGCAGCTTCGCCGAGAGCCGGGCCAGGTCGCGGACGGTCGGCTCGCGGTCGGGGGAGGCGTCCCGGATCCACTGCAGGTGGCTCTGGCCGGCGTAGGTCTCGATCGCCGAGAGCGGCAGGTCGGGGTCGAGCTTCTCGCCCGTCGCCGGGTCGAAGCCGAGGTTCGAGTGCACGAGGAAGGCGTCGGAGGAGAGGTACTCGTCGATCTCGCGCTCAGCGCGTCGCGCCTCCTCCTCCGTGTCGCCGGTGATGAAGGAGAGCCCCAGGTAGAAGGAGGGCGCACCCGCTCCGCGACCGGCCGCCGCGGCGAGAGCGCGCGTGTCCTCGATCAGCTCGCGGGTCTTCTCCGGCGACCCCGAGAACACGAACTGCGCCTCCGCGTTCCGCGCGGCGAAGCGCCGGCCTGCGGGGGAGGAGCCGGCCTGGAAGAGCACGGGGGTGCGCTGCGGCGACGGAGCCGAGAGGTGCGGCCCCTGCACGCGGTAGCGCTTCCCGACGTGGTCGATGCGGTGGATGCGCGCCGGGTCGGCGAAGGAGCCGCTCTTGTCGCGCAGGAGCGCGCCGTCGTCCCACGAGCCCTCCCACAGCTTGTAGACCACGTCGAGGTACTCCTGCGCCCAGGCGTAGCGCTCGTCGTGCTCCTCGAGCCGGTCGTAGCCGAAGTTGCGGGCCGCGCCGTCGAGGGCGCTGGTGACGATGTTCCAGGCGATCCGCCCCTTCGAGAGGTGGTCGAGGGTCGAGACCTTCCGGGCGAAGTCGAACGGATGCGACTGCAGCACCGAGCTCGTGAACGCGAAGCCGAGGTGCTCGGTGCTCACCGCCAGGGCCGAGAGCAGCACCGACGGGTCGTTGCTGGGCAGCTGCAGCCCCTCGCGGGCGTTGACGTCCCAGTCGCCGTCCGCCGGACCGTAGAGCCCCGCCACGTCGGCGAAGAACATCGCGTCGAAGCGGCCGCGCTCCAGCGTCCGGGCGAGGTCGATCCAGAGCTGCACGTCGTCGAACTCGTGCTGCCGGGCGTCGGGGTGGCGCCAGAGGCCGTGCTGGATGTGGGAGGCGGTGTTCATGACGAACGCGCAGAAGCGCAGCGGGCGGGGCTCGGTGATCACGCTCCCAGGCTAGGCCGGGCGCCTCCCACCGGTCTCGAACGACTCCGCGCGTAGGGTGTCCGACTGTGGAATCCCGCATCCCCGAACCCGCGCACGCCGTCCCTCCGCTGACGGACGCCGTCGCCGAGGCGCTCGACGCCACCACCGTCGCCGAGATCCGCGCCCTGCGCGACGACTTCGCGCGCTTCATGCTCCAGTACAAGTTCGGGATGGACGAGATCGTCACGAAGGTGTCGATCCTGCAGGAGGAGTTCCGCGAGCTGCAGGAGTACAACCCGATCGAGCACGTCACGAGCCGGCTCAAGTCGGCCGACAGCCTGATCGAGAAGATCGAGCGCAAGGGCTGCGAGACGACCTTCGAGGGCATCGCCGACGCGATCACCGACATCGCCGGCGTGCGGATCACCTGCAGCTTCGTCTCGGACGTCTACCGCGTCTTCGACCTGCTCACCTCGCAGTCCGACGTGACGGTGCTCGAGGTGAAGGACTACATCGCCGAGCCGAAGGAGAACGGCTACAAGAGCCTGCACGCGATCGTCGAGGTGCCCGTGTTCCTCTCCGGCGGATCGGTCGACGTCTGCGTCGAGGTGCAGTTCCGGACCATCGCGATGGACTTCTGGGCGAGCCTGGAGCACAAGATCTACTACAAGTACGACCGCCAGGTCCCGCAGGAGCTCCTCGACGGCCTCGCCGACGCGGCCCGCACCGCCGCCACCCTCGACGCCGACATGGAGCGCCTCCACCGCCAGGTCCGCGGCCCGCTGCCCGGGGCGCGCACCTACGACGTCTGACGCGCCGCCCCACGCCCCCGATCGGGCCGCCCCGACTCCTGCCGATCGAGCACCCCGCGCAGCGGGCCTCTCGAGATCCCCCTACGGAGTCAGCAGCGGCAGCAGCGCCAGCAGCAGCACCGCGGAGCCGTTCAGCGTCGCGTGCGAGACGATCGCCGCTCCGAGCCGCCCGGTGATCGTCGCGATCCAGCCGTGCGCGAGTCCCGCGGTGACCGTCGTCACGCCGAGCGTCACGATCGTCGCCGGGTTCACCATCTGGTGCCCGTGCAGCAGGGCGAAGACCGCCGTGGACGCCAGGATGCTGAACACCATCGCCCAGACGCGGCGGCCGCGGGTGGGCGGCGCCGACTCCGCGGAGCCCCGGAGCATCCGGTTCCGCACCGCGCGCATCACGACGCCGCGGCAGAGGACCTCCTCGACCAGCGGCGCGACGACGACGGGGATGAGGACCGAGCTCAGCACGAACCACAGCGGATCGGGGTCGATGTCGAGGTTCCCCTGCGCGTCCTGGAGGAGCGGAGCGAACGCGGCGAGCACGAACAGGATCACGATGCGCACCGCGATGCCGAGCCCGATCCCGATGGGCACGTCGATCCAGCGGAACCGCAGCCCGAAGTCGGCCGCCATCGTGCCCAGCCCGCGCAGCCGAGACGCCGCGAACGGGACGATCAGCGCGACGAGGTAGCTCGCGAGCGCCCCCGCGAAGGCGAGTCCGGCGGAGTAGGGGAGCACGCCGAACCCGAACAGCAGGATGAGCACGGCCAGCGGCAGGACGATCCCGACGATCGTGAGCACGGCGGTCGGCAGGCCCCAGCGGACCCGAGGATCGGGCAGGTAGAGGAGGGAGGAGTAGGGCGCGTGGACCGAGGGGAGGGGCTCGGCCGACCACGAGGGCGCCCCAGCGGAGTCGGGCGCGAGCGTCGCGGGATCGGGCGGCGGGAAGGCGTCGGGTTGCATGACCGGGCCAGCCTACGCAGACCGCCTGGACGGGATCCGGGCTGCAGTCGCTGCCCGGCGGGGTCCGGATCGGCAGGACGGGCGCACGTAGCGGATCGCGGCGGCGGGGACCTCCGGGTACGAAGAAACCCCCGCCATGTAGAAGCTAGGCGAGGGTTTCAGTGGCTCCGACGGGCGTCGATCCCGTGACCTCACGATTTTCAGTCGTGCGCTCTACCAACTGAGCTACAGAGCCGTTGCGACGTGATGTCGCTGGAGAGGTGATCTCCTGAAAAAGGCCCTTCCTCTCGGAAGGGCCTCTTTGCGACCCTGACGGGACTTGAACCCGCGACCTCCGCCGTGACAGGGCGGCACGCTAACCAACTGCGCTACAGGGCCTCGTTGCGAAGACAAGCATACTGCCTTCGAGGCTGTTCTATTTTCACGCCCCGACCCTCTCGAGCCGGTGCACTTTCCGGTGGTGCTGGTACTTCTGGTGGTGCTGGTAGTACCGACCCATCCGTGACCCCAACGGGATTCGAACCCGTGCTGCCGCCGTGAAAGGGCGGTGTCCTAGGCCACTAAACGATGGGGCCGGAGACTCGCGGGGCGACCCTGCGGCCGACCCCCCATGACTACCGACACGCAAGCATAGGGGGCTGCGGCGCAGGATGCAAAATCGACGGTTCCGCAGGCGGCGTGCACCCCGTCCGGGGTTGACCCGGGTCTAGGAGATCGGGCAGGGCCGCGGTTAGGGTGGGGCGGAATCGCTCTTCCCCCCACCCGCGCGCCGGAGCCGCACCGCCGCGGAGGGAGGGCCCCTATCCCCGAGGTCCCATGCCCCACTCCCTGCGCCGTCCGCGTCCCGCCCGCCTCCCCGGCGCGCCGCGACTCGGGCGACTCCGAGGTGCTGCCCTGGCCTCCGCCGTCGTCGCGCTCGTCGCCGGCCTGCTCGTCGCCACTCCCGCCCAGGCGGTCGAGTACCCGTCGTGGGCCGACGTCGAGGCGGCGAAGGGCGACACCGCCGCCGCCGCCGCTCAGGTCGACCGGATCACGTCCCTGATCGGCGACCTCCAGAGCGAGGTCGCCTCCGCCCAGCAGCTCGCGCAGCAGCGCGGCGACGAGCACTTCGCCGCTCAGCAGGCGTTCGACGAGGCCTCGGACCAGTCGAAGAAGCTCGAGGACCGGGCCGCCGCCAGCGCCGAGGAGGCCGACAAGGCCTCGCAGCAGGCGGGCCTGCTCGCCGCGCAGCTCTACCGCAGCACCGGCACCGACCTGTCCGTCAACATCTTCCTCGACCAGAAGGCCGGCCAGGCCGACCAGCTGCTGTCGAAGATCGGGAGCATGACCAAGCTGGTCGAGCGCTCCTCCGCGATCTACGAGCAGGCCAGCACCGCCCGCAACACCGCGTCCTCCCTCGCCGACCAGGCCGAGGTCGCGCAGGCGGAGCGCGAGCGCCTCCGCGTCGCCGCCGAGCAGAAGCTGGCCGAGGCGACCGCCGCCCAGGAGGCGTCCGAGGCCGCGCTCGCCGAGCAGCAGGAGCAGAGCGTCGTGCTCGAGCAGCAGCTCGCCGCGCTCCGCGACACCGAGTCGAAGACCGTGGCCGAGTACGAGGCCGGCGTCGCCGCCCGCGAGGCCGAGCGCCTCCGGAAGCTCGCCGAGGAGGAGGCCGCCCGTCAGGCCGCCGCCCAGGCCGAGGCCGCGCGCCGCGAGGCCGCACGGGCCGCAGCCGCGTCGAGCGGCGGCAGCGGCGGCGGTGGCGGCGGCGGATACGACGCCCCCTCGGGCGGCGGCGGCTCCAGCGCCGTCAGCGGCTCCGGCTGGGTCCGCCCTGCCGGAGGCCGCATCACCGGCACCTTCGGCCCGCGCGACAGCATCTCGACCGGCGGAGGATCCTCCGGCTCGTACCACCGCGGCACCGACCTCGCGGGCGGCTGCGGCATCCCGATCTTCGCGGCGCACAGCGGCACCGTCTCCTACGCGGGCCCCAACGGCACCTACGGCAACTGGGTTCTGATCGACCACGGCAGCGGCATCAGCACCGGCTACGCCCACATCATGTCCGGCGGGATCTACGTCCGCGTCGGCCAGCAGGTCCAGGCGGGCGAGCAGATCGCCGCCGTCGGCTCGACCGGCGCCTCCACCGGCTGCCACCTGCACTTCGAGACCCGCGTCAACGGCTCCGCCGTCGACGCCCAACCGTTCATGGCCCAACGAGGAGTCACCCTTGGCTGACGCACAGACGACCGCACGCACCTTCACCCCGGCACCCCGGGAGCGCGCCTGGAAGGGCCGCCTCCCGCTCGTCATCTCCGCCGCCTTCGCGGTCACGGCGGTCACCGCATCCCTCGGCATCACCCCGGCCCTCGCCGACGACGCGAAGTACCCCACGTGGGACGACGTGCAGAACGCCAAGAAGGACGAGGCGAGCAAGCAGGCCGAGATCGACTCGATCACCGGCCTCATCGCGAGCCTGCAGACCGCGGTCGACGAGAAGTCGATCACCGCGATGAGGAAGGCCGAGGCCTGGCGCCAGGCCAAGGAGGCGCTCGACGCCGCTGCGAAGGCCGTCGCCGACCTCGAGGAGAAGGCGACCACCGCCTCCGCCAAGGCCCAGACCTCGAAGATGCGCGCCGGCCTGCTGGCCGCGCACCTCTCTCGCGCCGCCGGCGGCGACCTCTCCGCCAGCCTCGTGGCCAAGGGCAAGGACGCGGGCGACCTGCTCTACCAGCTCGGCGCGATGTCGCAGCTCTCGGAGCAGTCGCAGAAGGTCTACGCCGACGCCCTCGCCGACAAGCAGAACGCGGAGTCGCTCGGCGACCAGGCCGACCGCGCCGTCACCGAGCACCAGGCGCTCTCGGACGAGGCCGACGCCGCCCGCAAGGACGCCGACGCCGCCGCCGAGTCGGCCCGCGCGTCGCTCTCGGCGCAGGAGGAGAAGTCGCAGGAGCTGGTCGCCCAGCTCGCGCTGCTGAAGGACTCCTCGGTCGAGGCCGAGACCCAGTACCTCGCGGGCGAGCAGAAGCGCCAGGCCGACGAGGCCGCCGCCCAGGCGCAGGCCGAGGCGGAGGCCGCCGCTCAGGCGCAGTCCACCGCCCGCTCCGCCCAGCAGCAGTCCTCGGCGCAGGCCGACACCGCCGCCCCGTCGCGTCAGACCGCGTCCCTCCCGCAGCCCGCCGCGCCGCAGCCCGCGCAGCAGCAGCCCGCTCCTGCTCCGGCCCAGCCCGTTGCTCAGCCGGTCGCCCAGCCGGCGGCTCAGCCGCTCCCGCAGCCGGTGACCGCTCCGGTCCTGGTGCCGACCAGCGGCGCCGTCGAGAACGCGATCTCGTACGCGATGGCTCAGCTCGGCGAGGAGTACGTCCTCGGCGGCATGGGCCCGGACCAGTGGGACTGCTCGGGCCTCACCAAGGCCTCGTACGCGTCCTCGGGCATCTACATCGGCACCCACTCGGCGACGAACCAGTACAACACGATGGCCGGCGCCGGCAAGCTCGTCCCCTACAGCCAGCGCCAGCGCGGCGACCTGATCTTCTGGGGCGGCGGCGGGGACTACTACCACGTGGCCATCTACCTCGGGAACAACCAGATCATCGAGGCCGCCGACTACGGCAAGCCCGTGCGCATCTGGAACACCTGGGGCACGCCCGCCGGCATGGTCGGCCGCCCGGCCGCTTGAGCCGCGGCCGCACAGCACAACGAGAGAACCCCCTCCTGTCGAGACGACGGGAGGGGGTTCCTTCGTTGATGCGAGGGGTCAGTGACCCTCTTCGGCCAGCTTCTTGATGCCGTCCTGGACGATCTGCTCCGCCTCGGCGGCGTCGCCCCACGCGTCGACCTTGACCCACTTGCCGGGCTCGAGGTCCTTGTAGCGCTCGAAGAAGTGCTTGATCTCGTTCTTCGTCTGCTCCGGGACGTCGCCGATGTCCTGGATGTGCTGCCAGCGCGGGTCCTTCGCGGGGACCACGATCACCTTCGCGTCGGAGCCGGCCTCGTCGCTCATGTTGAGCACGCCGACCGGGCGGACGGAGACGCCCACGCCCGGGAAGACGGGGTACTCGAGCAGCACCAGCGCGTCGACGGGGTCGCCGTCGAGGCCGAGGGTGTTCTCGAAGTACCCGTAGTCCGTCGGGTAGACGAAGGAGGTGAAGAGCACGCGGTCGAGGTAGACGCGACCGGTCTCGTGGTCGACCTCGTACTTGTTGCGGCTCCCCTTGGGGATCTCGACGACGACGTCGTATGCGGCCATGCTCTCTCCTTGAGTCGGTGGCGCCGTGAGCGGCGCATCGGCGGACGGATCGGCCTCCGGAACGCTCGCGCGGGTGCGCGCGCGGGAGGGGCGGATCGCTGGCATTACGTTACTTGATGTGCCCGATCGCCCCCGCCTGACCCCCGCCGTCGCCGATCTGCGGCGGGCGGTGCGCGAGAGCCTCGACGGGCTCGACCCCGGAGCGCTCGTGCTGGTCGCGCTGAGCGGGGGAGCGGACTCGCTCGCGCTCGCGGCGGCGGTCGCCTTCGAGGCCCCGCGGGGCGGGAGGCGGGCCGGCGCGGTGATCGTCGACCACGGGCTGCAGGAGGCGTCGGCGGAGGTCGCGCGGCGGGCCGCGGAGCAGGCGCACGCGCTGGGGCTCGCGCCGGTGCTGCGCGAGGTGGTGACGGTGTCCGCCGAGGGCGGTCCGGAGGCGGCCGCCCGCAGCGCGCGCTACCGCGCCTTCGACGACGCGCTGACCGCGACGGGCGCCGCCGCGATCCTCCTGGGCCACACCCTCGACGACCAGGCCGAGACGGTGCTGCTGGGGCTCGCCCGCGGAGCCGGTGCGGCCTCGCTGCACGGGATGGCGCCGGTGAGCGGGCCGCTGAGGCGGCCGCTCCTGGGCCTGCGGCGCGAGACGACCCGTCTCGCCTGCTCCGACCAGGGGCTCGTGCCGTGGGACGACCCGCACAACGACGACCCCCGCTACTCGCGGGTCCGGGTGCGGAACCGCGTGCTGCCCGTGCTGGAGGACGAGCTGGGGCCGGGAGTGGCCCAGGCTCTGGCGCGCACGGCCGAGCATCTGCGGGAGGACGGGGACGCGCTCGACGCGCTCGCCCTCGACTGGGCGCTCGAGCTGGTGGGCCAGGACGAGGCGGGGCACGTCACGGTCGACGCGCGCGGGCTCGCGGCGGACCCGCCGGCGCTGCGGCAGCGGATCATCCGCCTGGTCGTGGCGAACGAGTTCGGAGTCGCGCTCTCGCGCTCGCAGACGCTGGCGGTCGCCGCGCTGGTCACCGACTGGCACGGCCAGAAGGGCGTCGACCTCCCCGGCGTCCTCGCCACCCGCCGCGGCACCACCCTCGTCTTCGCACCCGCGGCCCCCTGACCCCGTCCCCGCGACGCCGCTCCCGTAGGACGAGACGGCCATCCAGTCCATGACGATGTCGAGCTTGAGCTCGCGGGCCAGATCGGCCATCACCATCACGGCGCCGCGCAGCAC